>CAMJLE010000005.1 GCA_946406665.1 uncultured Candidatus Saccharibacteria bacterium
TATTGACTTTTTGGCGAAAATTTGGTATAATTAATGAATGGCGAGTGATTCTTCTTTTGACGAGCAAAATATGATTAGGATTCGTGGCGCACGGGCTAATAATCTCAAGAATATTGATATTGATATTCCGCGCGACAAACTAGTCGTAATTACAGGGCTTTCTGGTTCGGGTAAGTCTTCCCTGGCCTTCGATACAATCTATGCCGAGGGGCAGCGCCGCTACGTAGAATCTCTCTCTTCTTATGCGCGCATGTTTTTGGGTGTGATGGATAAGCCGGACGTAGATATGATAACAGGTCTTTCGCCGGCGATTTCGATTGACCAAAAGTCTACTTCGCGCAACCCGCGCTCAACCGTGGCCACGGTGACAGAGATTTATGATTATTTGCGTTTGCTGTTTGCGCGCATTGGCGTGCCGCATTGTCCAATTTGCCATTCGGAGGTGGCGCGTCGTACGGTCCAGGACATTATAGACCAAGTTATGGCTTGGCCGACCGCATCAAAGCTAATGGTGCTTGCCCCGATAGTATCGCAAAAGAAAGGCTCATTCTCGCATATTGGTGAGCAGTATTTGGCCAAAGGCTTTGCGCGGGCGCGCGTGGATGGAATTATTTATGCGCTCGATGAATGGCCTGAGCTAGACAAAAACTTGCGTCACGACATTGAGATTATTGTGGATCGTTTTGTGATGGCGCCAGATCTCGAGAGTCGTGTTTCGCAGTCCGTAGAACAAGCGCTGGATTTGGGCGATGGGATTATGCAGATTCTTTGTATTAAAGATAATTCTACGGCAATTGGTCAGAATAACATTAACACGACCGATGCGGAAGTTGTGACGTATTCTCAACGCTATGCGTGCCCAAATCATCCAGATGAGTTGATTCCAGAGCTTGAGCCACGCCTCTTCTCTTTCAATGCGCCACAAGGAGCGTGTCCGACTTGTACGGGTTTGGGCACACGGATGGAAATTGACCCATCGTTAGTATTGAATCCTAGTTTAACAATTGCGGAGGGCGGGATTAGGCCGTATAACCGTATCAATCAGGATTCTTGGTGGCTAAAGCGCTTGACGGCGGTTGGCGAAAGGCATGGTTTTTCGGTACGTACGCCGATTAGGGATCTATCCGAAGAAGCGATTCACACCATTCTCTACGGTACGGGTGACGAGCATTATCATGTAAGGCTTAGCAACGGCTATGAATATAATGCTGTATACGAGGGCGTGATTCCGAATTTGGAAAAACGCCATAAGGAGACTGATTCGGATTTCGTGCGCAAGGATATTGAGCGCTTTATGCGTGAGCGTGTCTGTCAGACTTGCCACGGGGCGCGCTTGAAACCGGTCGTACTTGCGATTACGGTGCACGGTTTGAATATTACGGACATGTGCGCAATGGATGTCGAACAGACTCTTGAAGTGCTCAACTCCGATCTTGAATTGACGGAGAATGAAGAGATGATTGCGCGGCCAATTCTGAAAGAAATCAAGGCGCGCGTTGGATTCATGAAAGATGTCGGCCTAAACTATCTTGAGCTTGGTCGCTCGGCGGCGACGCTATCCGGTGGCGAAGCGCAACGCATTCGCCTAGCGACGCAGATTGGTTCTGGCCTTCAGGGTGTTCTGTATGTTTTGGATGAGCCATCGATTGGCCTACATCAGCGAGACAATAATCGACTAATTGCTACATTGAAGCATCTGCGCGATTTGAAGAATACAGTTATTGTTGTTGAGCATGATACGGATACAATTCAGCAGGCGGACTATTTGATAGATATTGGCCCCGGCGCGGGCGTAAACGGTGGCAAAGTTGTGTCTGCTGGCACGCCGGCTGAGGTTGCCAAGGATCCGAATTCGATTACGGGCAAGTATCTGTCTGGCAAGGTGAAGATTGAGGTGCCAAAAAAGCGCCGTAAAACTTCTGGAAAATACCTAGAAGTGATTGGTGCGCGTGAGAATAATTTGAAGAACATTGACGTAAAGTTTCCGTTGGGGGTGTTCACAGTGGTTTCGGGCGTATCTGGCTCCGGCAAGTCTACCCTTGTGAACGAGATTTTAGCAAATGAGCTACTAGCTCGCTTGAATCGAGCGCAGACCGTGCCGGGGGCGCATGAGCGGATTGATGGGATTGAGCATCTGAACAAAGTCATCGTGATTGACCAGTCGCCAATAGGGCGTACGCCACGTTCGAACGCAGCTACTTATACAGGCGTTTTCAATTATATTCGCGATTTATTTGCCGAGCAGCCAGAAGCGCAGGTGCGTGGCTATAAGCCTGGTCGTTTCTCCTTTAATGTGAAGGGCGGACGATGCGAGAACTGTCAGGGTGATGGCGTGATAAAGATAGAAATGCACTTCTTGCCGGATGTGTTTGTAACTTGCGATGCTTGCCATGGTAAACGCTATAATCGCGAGGCGCTAGAAGTGAAGTTTAAGGGCAAGACGATTGCGGATGTGTTGGAAATGACCGTTGATGAAGCCGTAGAGTTCTTCAAGAATCTACCGCTAATTGCCGGAAAGTTGAAGACTCTGCAAGAGGTAGGTCTTGGGTATATTCGTTTGGGTCAGCCAGCAACGACTTTCTCTGGCGGCGAGGCGCAGCGTATTAAATTGGCGACAGAGCTCGCGCGACGCTCGACCGGTAAGACGCTGTATATCCTTGATGAGCCAACGACTGGCCTACATTCTGATGATGTAAAAAGATTGTTGTCGATTTTACAACGATTAGTTGAAGGCGGTAATTCGATGATTGTAATTGAGCACAACTTGGATGTAATCAAGAGCGCAGATTGGATTATTGATATGGGCCCAGAGGGTGGCCAAGGTGGTGGCAAGGTTGTTGCGTCTGGCACGCCTGAGGATGTGGCGCGTAATGAGAAGTCCGAAACAGGAAAGTATCTTAAAGATCTACTTTGAGCATTAATTATGCGGCGATTGGCTAGCGTGGGCTATCTGCTTACGCTTGTCATCCCCTGTTGTTTAGGGTAAAATATGCACAAGAATAAAAATAGGAAGTAATTTTTATGAGCGAAGATAAATTGTCTCTCGCAAAACGCGAGTTGACTGGTAAAAAAGTAAAGGGCTTGCGCGAGCAAGGTTTGATTCCGTCTGTAGTATTCGGTGATGGCGAGCCGGTTTTGACGCAATCTGCATACAATGAGACCGAGAAAGTTCTCTTGAGTGCTGGTTACCATTCCCCGATTGACCTAGACATTGCTGGCAAGAAGCAGATGGCCCTAGTTAAGGTTGTCCACCTCGATCCAGTTAAGCGCACGATTATGAATGTTGAATTCCAGGCTATTTCTGCAAACCAGGTCGTAGAGGCCACTGCACCAATCGAAATTGTCAACTTTGAGAAGTCCGACGCAAGCAAAGCGCACCTAGCGATTTTGCAAGTCATGGAAGAGATTGACGTTAAGGCAAAGCCAGCCGATCTCCCTGAATCTATCGAGGTAGATGCTTCTGGACTTAAGACTGTAGAAGATGGTATTGTCGTTGCCGATTTGAAGTTGCCAAAGGGCGTTGAGCTCGCCGATAAGGAGCTTGATCCAGAATCTGCCGTCGCTAACGTTTATGACCCAGCTCAAGAAGCTGCAGAGCGTGAGGCCGAGGCGGAAGCCGATAAGGCCGCCGAGGAGGCTCGTGCTGCCGAGGCTGAGGCTGCTGCGGCCGCTCCAGCTGATGGAAAAGCAGAATAATTAATGATATAAAAAATCTCCCGTCAGTGGCGGGAGATTTTTGTTGGATTGCGTATTCGATTATAAGTCAGAAATGTTTTTGGTTTCGTTTTCTCTGTCCGTGCAGGAATTAATGAGTTCTAGCTCTGTGGCGTACTTTTTAGCTAAATTGATTTGTTCTTCGTTGAATTTGCTACATTCGGTGAGGCCGTTGCCGCCAGCATAATACTTCCAAGTGCCGTCACTGCTGGTTGAGCGATAGTATTGGGCTAAGCCGCCACCGCCATTGTAGCCCCTTTCCTCTCCCAAGATGAACATATATTCACCGTCTTTCGTAGCAACCATCTTTTTGAATTGTAGATACGTCTGAGTTCCGTGTAGGAGCTTGAAAGACTCCTCAATTTTTGTATCAAAGCCGTTTAGTGAGTGCTCTGTCTTGGCTGGCTCTGATGGCGTGTTATCGCTCGTTCCTGGAGCTTCGGCTGGCTCGTTATCGGTGTCGTGTTCGGTTGATGTGTCAGTGTTGGCATTTTTTCTAAGCTTGGCGATTTCCTGGTCTTTCTTGGCAAGTTCGCCATTGGCGCCGACCAATACTCCGATAATTATGCCAATTGCGACTAGAAGGATGACGCCAGTGGTAATCCAGGCGGCCTTGGGGCTGACTATTTGTGGCTCATCTGCTTCTTCTGTCGCGTCGATGTGTTCTACTCTCATTCTGTTCCTTATTTTTTGATTAACGCTTCGCAATTAGCAATAAGGCGTTCGCGGAAACCGGCGCGGGCCGCATCGGCATTAGCATTATCTCCCTTCCAGGCATTTAGGGCTGGATCTTGGAGGGCGCGAGCATACGAGAAGGTAACCGGCCATGGGAATGGGCCTTGGTTGGTAATTTCCTGAAGATTTTCGGTAGCCTGAGTGACGCTCTGGCCACCGCTAAGGAAGACTACGCCGGCGAGCTCGGCGGGAACGTGGGCTTTTAGTACATCAGCAGTAGCTTTGCCGACTTCGGCTGGTGTGGATTGGGTATGATAGCGCTTACCGGCAAGTACCATGTTTACCTTTAAGACACAGCCAGGAAGTTTAACCTCTTTGTTCTTAAGTTCCGCAAAAAGTGCGTCGAGAATTTTGCTTGTGCATTCGATGTTCTTTTCGATTGGATAATCGCCATCGTAGACTACTTCTGGTTCAACGATAGGTACAATGCCGGCATTTTGGCAATCGAGTGCGTATTTGGCGAGAATCTCGGCGTTCTTTTGGATGGCCATTTCGCTCGGGCTGTGATCGGTGATTTCGAAAGCGGCACGCCATTTCGCAAAACGAGCACCCATGTTGTAATACTCGGTTAGGCGAGTCGATAGGCCGTCGAGACCCTTTGTCCATTTTTCGTCTGAACCCTCAAATGGCTCGAGGCCTTGGTCGACCTTAATGCCCGGAATGATACCTTTACTTGCTAGATAGGTGACGAAATCGCGACCGTCGTCCGCTATTTGGCGGGCGGTTTCATCGAAGAGTATTACGCCATTAACATATTTCTCTAGCTCTGGTGTTGTAAAGAAGATGTTACGATAGTCGCGGCGATGTTGTTCGTCGTCTGGGATATTCATGGTCTCGAATTTTTTATGGATAGAACCGCCGGATTCATCGGCTGCCAAGATGCCCTTTCCGGCTGCAACAAGCTTCTTAGCGTTAGTTTCTACTTCGTTCATTAGTTCCTCCTTTGGAATATGTTTTTCAATACGGTAATAATCGTCGGCAATTTCTTCTTCGAGTGTCTCTAGGTTTGAGCTGGCGCTTAAGATAGAACGCTCCACGTTGGCTCGCGCAAGAAGTAGCGATTCGTTGGCGGTTTTTCCGAGTACAAGTGCGCCCAAGACGGATGCGCCAATAGTGAGATGTGAGCTGAGATGTGTCATGAGGTCGACGCGATCTTCGAGCTGCCAGCGGATGCGCTTGTTGGTGTATTCGATATGATGTGAAGTAATCATGACGAGATTCTTCACGTCCTGATTTAGCTTCATATCGGAAATGACCAAGTCGGCGCGATTAATAAGATTGCGCATATAGGTAGCGTTGACGTTACTGTATTTACCTACAAATAGCGCAAATTTGACGGTACGGTGCGCGTCTAGATATAGCATAATCTCTTCAACGGTTTCTAGCGACAGGTTGGCGCTACGGTCTATATAGAGCCATTCGCCGTCCTCTTCAGGAATATGCCAATCGGTTTGCATGTATGAGCTTGGACTAAGATAGCTGACATGTCGATCTTGGCAAAGAATGTAGCGATACACGGTTTCGGCGTCTTTAGCGACGAATTGTCCGTCAACGAAGTCGGCGTCGGTGCCGGCGATTTTGGCATCAATGCCAAAGCGCTTGAAGACCTCTAGGCTAATACTGGCGCCACCATAGATGGAGACTCGATTGTAGTATTTGTGGGTTGAGCCGTCAAAGGCTAAATCTAGCCATTTAATATCGTTTTGATCTGTTTCGAAATTGTTTTGGCGATTATCTAAGCGTAGATATACGTCTTTAGTAACATTACCAACAATCAGAATCTTGCTCATGCTTTCATTGTAGCATAAAAGGATAGCTACGATATCTAATCGCCAAGCGTGCGATAAAAGCGATTGACGGTATAGTCGAGGGCGGGATAACGATCGCTATACTTTAGCAAGTCATGGATGGCTTGGTCGACATCGTATGGGATATCGATTTGTTCATAACTTAGTTTGTCTTTCTCGAGATTGAGAATGCCGACACTGGCAGCTTCGATACCGATTGGGCAACCGACGCTTCCAGGATTGATGAAAAGCTGGCCGTTATTCGACTTAATCATGCAGCGAATATGCGTATGGCCGAAAAGAAATATGTCGGCGTCGATATCTTTAAAGAGCTGTTTGCACTGGGCGCTATTGGGGCGGAAAAAGAATTTACGATATTCGCCAAGCTGGTCAAAAGGATAATGGCAAGCATAGAGCTTGCGCCCCTCTACTTCGATGATTGCTGCGCGTGGCAGTTTCTTTAGATATTCAATAGATTCTTGACTGATTTGCTCGTGGTTCCAGCGGAAGAGGTCGAGGATTTCCTGGGGGAGTTTGCCGTAGCTGGCATCATTGTGGTTGTGTACTGGCAATTCTTTGAGTAGGTAGTCTTCGTGATTGCCGCGGACGGCGGCGAGAATTAAATTCTGATGTTCGCGGAAGAATTGAACGCATTCTTCCGGGTGTGCGCCTAGGCCAATAATATCGCCTAAATAAATAACTTTTTCGACGCCACGATTTGTGAAGTCGTCAAAAACAGCACGCAATGCGCCGATATTACTATGAACGTCAGAAATAATTCCAATTCGCAAAACTAGCCTCCTCTAATACAATCTATATATTATATCAAATTATTCTGTTTTTGTCAATGTTTGGCTATAGCTCGCCCCAGTCGTGGCCCGTTGTGACGTCAACTGCAAGTTTTACTGGCAACTCTGGCGCAACTTCTTCCATGGTCTTTTTGAGTAGATTGGCGATATCGGTGGCAAGGTTTTCTTCGCATTCGATAATAAGCGAATCATGTACTTGCAGGATAAGATTGGCGCCTGGCGGTAGTTGTTTATCCACGGCGAGCATGGCTTTTTTCATCAGATCAGCTTCTGTGCCTTGAATTGGCATATTGCCGGCGGCACGTTCGGCGGCGGCGCGGACGATACGGTTCGGTGCGCCAAGATCAGGCGTTGGACGACGGCGTCCAAACATAGTCTCGACATAGCCGTGCGTACGACCAAATTCAAGAGTGTCGTCAAGATACTTGCGCATCGGGGCGCGTAGCTCGAAGTAACGATCGATGAATTGCTTGGCTTCGTAGAAACTCATTCCTGCCGCGTCAGATAATCCTTTGGGGCTCATACCGTAGAGCACGCCGAAGTTGATGACCTTGGCGGCGCGACGTTGGGCTTTGGTGACTTGCTCCATTGGGATATGAAAAGCGTCAGCTGCGGTTTTTGTATGAATATCTAGGCCAGCATTAAAGTCATTGATTAGTTGCTGGTCGCCAGATAAAGCGGCAGCGAGGCGCAACTCGAATTGAGCATAGTCGGCAGAAACGAAGACTTTGCCCTGCTCCGCCACGAAGCAGCCGCGAATGCGCTTTCCGTCATCGCTGCGAACTGGGATATTTTGTAGATTCGGATTAATGCTGGAGAGGCGGCCGGTTGCGGTAACGTCCTGCGTGTAGGTGGTATGAATACGGTGATTATGGTCGGCGAGCGCCGGAAGCGGGTTGATGTAGGTGCTGAGTAATTTTCCGACTTCGCGGTATCGTTCGATGAGTGGGATTACTTCGTGTAAATCGCGAAGCTTGTCGAGCTCTTTCGCGCCTGTAGAATATGCACGCTGAGTTTTTTTGATACCTTGAGTTGGTAATCCGAGATGTTCGAATAGCACCTGGGAGAGCTGAATTGGCGAGTTGATATTGAAAGTTTGGCCTGATGCTGTATATATTTTTTGCTCCAATTCGGCTAACTCGGACGAGAATTCGCGATTGAGCGCTTCGAAACGATCTGGTGCTATTGCAACGCCGTTGGACTCCATTTTGTAGAGAACTGGAATGAGAGGCATATCGAAATCTGTGGCGACTTTTTCGAGCGAAGGTATTGCGGCAAGCTGTCGTCGTTGAGCAATGTAATCTTCTTTAGGGTCGCTCATGTCGACGAAGCTCATTTGGTCGGTTTTGCGCGCAAGCGGGTCCAATAGGAAGCTAGCTTGGCCGAGGTCCCAAAATGGCTTGCCGTCTAAGATGGCCTGCGCGAGATTGCTATCCTCGTGCATATCGGCTTTGACGTTTCGCGAAATATAAAGATCGTTTGGTATTTCTACGGTAATATCGGCCGGTGGCGGCAAAATGTTGGTGGGGATTTGACCAGTTTGCGGTTTTGTATTATTTGCGACAGTTTGCTTTGGTGGTGTTGTATTTTTAATAACGGTGTTGTCTAGTTTTGTGTTTGGGAATAAGGTGATAAATTTGCGAATTAGCGAGTTGAATTGAAGCTTCTTTAGTTCGGCTACGACTTTTTGGGGGTTGAAATCGGCTAAGCGAGTGCTGGCTGGGTCGAAATCCAGCGGTGCATCAAACTTGATTTGGGCTAGTTGTTTGCTGATAAATGCTAGTTCTTTGCCCTCTCTGAGTTTGGTGCCGGTGGCGCCTGGAATATCGTCGACGTGATCATAGAGATTTTCGAGCGTATCGTATTCTTGAAGAAGCTTGACGGCACCTTTTTCGCCAATACCTGGTACGCCAGGGATATTGTCGGAAGAATCGCCTTTGATGGCTTTCAGATCGAGGAATTGTTTTTTGTTGAGACCATATTTTGCTTCGACGTCTGGAATATTGAACTCAGCTACGTCGGAGAAGCCGCGCTTAAGCTGATACATTTTAATATGCTCGTCAACGATTTGGAGCATATCGAGATCGCCGGAGATAATTTCGACGCGCTTACCAGCCGCTTGAGCTTTGCGCGCTAGGGTACCGATAATGTCGTCCGCTTCGAAATCGTCGAATTCGTAGAGAGGGATATGGAATGCCTCGAGGAGCTCCATTAGGAACGGGATTTGAGCATAAAAATCTGGCGGTGCGGGTTTGCGATTAGCCTTGTATTCAGCATAGATAGCGCGACGGCTGCGAATGTTGGTTTTTGACTTATCCCAGGCGACTGCAATATATTCTGGCTGAAGCTTTTCGATTATTTCAATTAACATTGCGGCAAAGCCATAGACGCCACCTGTAGGAGTGCCGTCTGGGAGCGAAAGATGCCCCATGGCGTAATAGCCGCGATAGAATACACTTTTTCCATCAATAATTGTCAGATTTTCGCGCTCGTCCATAGATATATTATATCTTATTACGTGATGGAATGATCGAGGTATCTGGTGGAGCCAAATGGTATTTTGGTTTTGACATGCTCGGTTCCATGCGAGGAGGCGGAATGGATTTTACGTGTGCCGAAACGGTAGTTGATTTTATCGATAGCGAGACAGACGCGCTCGGTGCGGTCGATTCTTTCTTGGTCGAAGGTCATTTGTGCGCTAGGTTGCCTTTGCAATTTGTAGAGAGTGACGCCGATAATGCGGGCGGGGTTTGGCAACTGCATAAAGAGCCGACTGGCGTTGCGGCAAATATCTTGATCTGTATCGATGGCATTTTTGAGGATGGTGGACTTGTGATAATATACGTCATCGTAGCCGTAAGTCCAGACGTAAACGCCGCGCGCATAAAGATGCTTGCTGCGCAAGCGATAGCCAACATCTTCGGAAAGATGCAAGATGCGCGCGCGGGTTTCTTCCCTGCTGAGCTTGTTGCTTTCCATGACATATTGGCGGCCGACGGATTTAATGCCGCTAAGATAATCGTCAACTTCAATGCCGCGTAGTCGTTGATACCACTTCGTACCATCGATGCTTTTGCAAACAAGTTTCACGAGGGTTTGCTCGTCGGCGTCGAGAAATTGGAGCGGCGTAAAGATATTGACCGCATTGAGGCGGCGCTCCATGCGTGTGTTGATACCGGGAAGATCGACGAGCTTGAGTGTAGCGAAGACGGCGCGTTGATTTTCTGGGGTAATTTCGTCAAGACCATCCGGCTTATGTAATTCGGCTGCCAGCTTGGCGAGAAAACGATTACTGGCGATGCCGACATTGCAGCGCATATAATCGCCAACTTCCGTGAGTAGGCGATGTTTGATTTCGTAGCCGATTTCGGTGCGGCTACGGGTCTTAGTGTGCGGTGGTGCGACGGCGAGATTAATGACGCCTTCGTCGATAGATTTCATGACAACGTCGGGAGAATAATCTTGCATGATGTGTTTGAGCTTTTCGTGAACAAAGATGTATTTGCTAGGTTCAGTCTCGGCGAAAATAATGTTCTTACAGATAGCTTCTGCTTCCTTGCGACGCATGCCAACTTTAATTCCAGCGGCCTTAGCCTCGTAGCTGGCGGCAATAATGCAGGCATTCGGCGTAATGCGATTGGTAATGGCAACAGGGCGACCGCGTAACATAGGACGAGATTGCTGTTCGATAGTAGCGAAGCAAGAATTGAGGTCTATATGCATAACGTCATTCATAATGGTCGCCCTCGAATTCTAGATACCAGTTGAGCGAATCAGTGTCGAGCGTGATGCGATAATCTGTTGCGCCATCTGTGAGGTCAAATGCGTAGGTAGTTTTGAGCCCGTCGTATTTAGGGTGGACTAAGCCAATTTGTGCGATTAATACTTCCCTGCCGTTTTGTGTACGAAAAGCAATCGGGCGACAATGCCCCAGAATATTGCGCGAAAAGGTAGCGTCTACTTCGATTGGTTCATGTAAGTTTTGATTCATAAAAATCCTCTGCTTATTGCGATTGATGAAATGATTTTTGATTTGACGCAATATTGGCGTCGATTTTTATGAATCTGAATCAGGGGCCGAAGCATGATTCGATTAATAGTATTATAGCAGATTTGTCTTATTTTTTCTTAGCACGTTGTGTAATGAGTTTTTGCACAACCTGATAGTGGATGGCAGATATAAATATGGATAGGATGGACATGAGGATAATATTTGCACGCGCACCAAAGTTTATCCCGGCGGCAATCATAATACGAATAACGCCAAAATGCCACATAAATAACGGCAAACTGATAGCTCCTGCGTAATTGAATAGTTTGGTGCGCAATTTACTTGTAAGACTTATACCTGAGAGGGTAATGAGTGCCGCGAAGAATAGGACTACAATGCATAATTCGACGGGTTTTAGATTGAAGTAGCCAATGATGGCGGCGTATATGTATAGAGATATTTCTAAAAACGTTAGAAAGCGACGAGTGATATCGGAGACTTTTTTGGCGGATATAATTTTTGTTAAATAGTAAATGACACCGCCGAGTGACATGGCGAATAAGCCACGATAGAAGCTAAAGCGGCTATTGACGCTGTAATAAGTAAGGAGATTTGGCTGCTGCAGAATCAGCCAGGTTATAGGGAGCATTGCGATGACAAATAGATTAAGGCGTCGACTTTGTGCAATTAGGGATACGAGCGGCATGGCAAAAATCATGACGGAAAGATACCAGACTGGGCCAATAATGCGCGCGTGAGACATAACTCCGGACGGAAGTAACAGGATTTCATTAATAACGTTTCGCATGTTGTTGACGAAATTGCCAGTCCAGTGGTCTTGAGAGTAGCCGATAGTAAAAACGACTAGCGATGTAATGGCGACTATTGGTATTACATATGGCATTAAGGCTACGAAACGTTTCCAAGTGTAGGCCAAGGCATTTTTTGCCCTTGTCTCGATGTTTTGTCTGAAGTATGGCGTTTTCTGAAAATGTTTAAAAATAAAAAAACCCGTAAGAAAGAAAAAGAATTCTACGAAATATTCTAGATGATGGTCGTTCCCGCCTATTAAATCGATGTGACAAAGCAAAATCATGATGGCGGCAAAAAATCGCCAAAAATCTACGACATCTATCCTCGCTGTTTTTTGCGAAGTTCTTTTCACTTTACCTCCTGATTATGTTAATTATAGCAGAAGATAAGCGTTTTGCTCGAATATAAAAAAGTCCCCGGTAGAAAACCGGGGGTGTCGCCTGTTGTTTTTGTGGGGCTTTATCGTTTTATATGCCCACTACCGTGACATAGTGGGCATGTGCTGAACTGGAATGTCTGCCCGAACATGGTTTGCGTTTGTTCTGTCCTACGGTTGCTGCATGATGGGCATGGTATTGTGCTGCTGTGCCTATCGTCCGGCTGGTGCGACGTTTTTTTGGGCGAGCTCCGTGGGAACGGAAGTATTTTTATAGACATATTGCTTCCCCCTTTCTCTGTATGTATCGTAGAGGCGACTATTATATTATACAATTTTTATATGATTTTGCAATAGCTAGTTTTTTATTGCTCTGAAACTAGCTGGTCGTAGAATGCCTTAGTGGGGTTGCTGCTCTTTTGTGCGACGGCGATATCTGGCAGATCCAGGGCCTTGATGTGCTTGAAAACGACTTGGATGAGGTGTTTGATTTCGGCGGCTTCTTTTTCGTTAAATTTGAGTTCAAGCGAGACGATATCGCCGTCGTCGTCTGGCGTGATATAGTCTATGCGTCCGGTCGTGACTTTGTAATTGCGAAAGTCTTTAGAATTTTCGATAAGGAATTTGTAAAAATACAACTGAATTTTGTAGGCAAAAGTGCTGTCGTAGGTACTCCATTTATGCTTGGCGTTGCCGGTCTTAAAGTCAGAAACGACGATGGTTTTTTCGTCTTCGTTGATTTCGACACGATCGATTTTGCCGGTTAGTATGGCATCTCCGAGCGTGATGGTTTCCGTAAAGAAGCCGCGTTCGGATTCGGCATTCGTATTGCGGATAAGGTCGCCGCGCTCGGCGAGAAACTTGGCAAGCTCTGCTTGGCCGCGTTTATAGAGGTCGTCTTTAGTCTTGCTGTCGGCGTCGGCGTTATCTATGCGTTCCTCGAAGCGTTTGATTGCTTCTTCGTTGCTAATATTCTCCTTATTAATTTCGTCCATTATTTCGTGAATGAGGCTGCCGTAAATCAACGCGAAATTATTCGTCTCGTCGCCAGGTTCGCCAATAATGTAATTGCGGAGAAAACTGATTGGGCCGTCGCCATACCGTAAATCGATGAAGGTATTTAAATGTGTTGGAGATAGGCGATATTTTTCGACGTATGGCCGGAGGAGATTTTTGCGCGTTTCGTCGTCTGGGATGTAGCTATCTAGCCATTTGTCTGGAGCGATAGTTTCTGGGTCGATGCCTTCTTCGTCGCTTTGGATTATTTTAGCGAATTGCGATGGCGTGGTTTGGCTAGTAATTGAATGATTGTTGTCTTCGCGGATATCTAGATACTTGAGTCTGTCGGCGTCATGTCCAGCGAAGTCGGACAAGCTATATGTGATGTATAAATGGGATTTCGCACGCGTAATAGCCACAAATAGCACGCGGATCTTTTCGTCGGCAGAATCCCCAGTATGACGTACGTGCTCGAGGTTGCGCGGAAGTGTAATGAGGTCGGTATTCCCTTTTGCTTCACTCCAATTTTTGTTGTCGGCGGCAATTAGAAAAACGTGTTCGTATTCGAGCCCCTTGGCCGAGTGGACGGTTTGCAATTGTACGGCTTGGTCGGACTCATGGTAGGGTGACTTGTTGAGGATTGGCATTTCGGCATTACTATATGCGTCAATTGTGCCGATGAAATCTGCGAGTTTTAATTTGTCTTGACTGCGCGCTTTCTTTGCATTCAGCATGTCGCGTAGGGTATTTAGGTTGCTAAATAGTTCGTAGTGATCCAGTTCGTCGTTGAATAATTTTTTGCAGGCTTCATTAATGACATATTCTGCGGAGTACGTTTCGACTTTAGCTGAAAGTTCTGCGATGTAGTTCGCTGCTTCTTTTTGATGTTCGTCTTCGCTTCCAAACATTGTTTCGATGATGCTCTTTTTGCTATGTTTGGCGGATTGGATAATAGAAATGACGTCGGCTGGAGCCAATTGCCAGCAAGGCATGGAGAGTAATTGGAACCAATAAGGGTCGGCATACTTGGGGTTTTGAGCTAACGCAAGCAAAGCGCGGCAGAATGTTAAAAGTTCGCAGATATGGCTGTCTTCGAGAATGTTTTCGCGGCGCGTGTAGGAGACAGGAATATCGAGGCTATGTAAATATGGCAAAATCGAAACAAGATATTTGTGTTTAGGTGCGATTACGGCAATTTTATTCCCTGGCGTACCGGAGTCAATGATGGTGCGAATTTGTTTGGCAATATATGAATACTCGGCTTGATATGCTTTGAATTCGCGAATTTCGATATTGGTTTGAGCCGGTGGATTCTCGGCTGAGATACGTTTGTCGATATTGACATTTGGTGCTTTACAGAAGCGATCGAGTGCTTGTTCGATCACGTTGTGCGATAGTTCAAGAATAGGCGCGGAGGAACGGTAGTTTTTGGTGAGGAATACTTGTTTAGGATGATATTTTGCGTCAAAATCGAAGAAATTCGACGTGTTGGCGCCCTGGAAACCATAAATAGCTTGATCATCGTCGCCGACGGCCATAATATTTGGCTTTCCCTCGTTGCTTGGGTTGTCAGTTAGTAGTGCGACGAGTTGCGCCTGTGCATCGTTGGTGTCTTGGAATTCGTCCAGGAGTATATATTGGAAGCGCTCTTGGGCGTTATAGCGTTTTTCGTCATCGTTTTTGAGTAGGTCAATGGCGTTGAGGATCATGTCGTCGTAGTCAAAAAGCCCGGCTGCGTTTAGGGCGTTGCTGTATTTCTCCATGATGTTAGCGAGACTGAGGAGCTTTTTATTTGCAATATCGTCGCCAAATACATATTGATCGTTTTTGTCCTTTTTGAAGTATTTGTCGCGCCATTTTCCTGGTAGTTTTGCGGATGGTTTGGCGGCATTTTCTTCGGCTAACAATGCCTCTGCGAGTGACCGATAGTATATTTTGGCAATGGGTTCAACTTTGCCAACAATATAGTCGCGCGCGCTTGGGGTGTCGACGAAAGATTTGAGCTTGTCGAGAATTCGTCCGTAAACTTCGGCGGATTTTGGGTAGCGTAAACCGCGAGTTTGTTGAATATCGTCCGAGATTACAACTTGCATTTCTGCGCAATCGATTTGGTTGCGATTGACGATTTTGCGAATGTCGTTCGGGCTCAGTGCAGCCGACTTGAGGTCGGATATGGCCGAGATAATTGAGCTAGTATAGTATTCGGGTCGCAAAATATCTGTTGGATCGAGTGTTTCTTGGATTTGGCGAATCATCGTGAAGCGTTCGAGTTCGTCGATTGCGGCGGTGAGGTCGGGACGATGCTCCTGAAGGATGTATGATCCGAATGCGTGATAAGTTTGAATCTGAACCTTGTATGCTTCTGGGCCGATAAAATCGGTGAGGCGTTTGCGCATATTACTTGCGCCGGTTTCGGTAAATGTCAGACAGAGAATGTTTTCTGGCCCGACGTCGGTTTGCCTGAGGATGTTCGCCGTACGAATTGATAGTAGCTGAGTCTTGCCGGTGCCTGGACCAGCAATAACTAATAGTGGTCCGTCAATATAATCGACAGCCTCACGCTGCTGTTCGTTGAGATTTTTGTATGCCTGCTCAAAATCCATATAGTTATTATATCGCAAGATATGCTTTATAATGGGGGCATGTCGAGAGGCGAAAGTATTAAGAAACTAAACCGAGAATTAGTGAGTTTGAACACGGATTTAGCGAAAAAGCATTTCCGACATATTATCTACCTTGAGGTTATAGAGCCACGCTCGTCGTCGCAGAGTGATGCGGTAATTCATTTTTATTACCTAGATAACGCAAGGATGCGAGAATATGAGATTTGCCGTGCAGATTCAGCCGACTTTTACCATGGTTTTATGGGACTAATGGATAGATATACTTTTGCAGACTTCTTTCGTAATTATCGTTTTCGCACCAATGACTGTTCGTATCGGATATTGATTCGCAAGGGTGTTGTGCTAGATGCGAATAGTGATTTAGGTGGATTTGTGTATCAGAATAATGGTAATAGCCACCTGATTAGTCCGCGCGAACGCGATGTATTTGAGCGCTTGAGCGGCAGTTTGCTAAATTATACCGACGGTGTGGCACAATTAGTTCGCGTGGGGTGCTTATTGAAGAATCAAAAGTTCCGCAGTATTCATAATGATTATTTCGGCAAAGTCGGAATCGCGACTTTGAGTGATGGCGCAACGATTAGGGCACGTTACGCGGATAGCATTGCGAACATGAATATTATTACTGATGGCGAATTGTTTGATGAATATATTGATCTCGTAAATGCGATACCGATGTCGGAGTTTACTGAGCAAAGTGTGGTTTCGCAACTGGCAAAAAATGATTATGATACGAAAATTATTTTGCAAGATAATTATAGTAACTTTTTGTTTGTCGATGATGATGAGATGGATTTTGCAGCTATTCTCTTGGATCTGTTCTTGCGCCGAATGAAACAGAGCTTTTCGCTGGGCGATTGGCTGAGCTGTATTGACAATATGAAGCGCACTAGCGTTGGGGCTCCCCCGCCCGAACGTGAGCACGAACGCACCTTGAGCCTGTATAGAGCTAGCTATGTGCTCAAAAGAGTTCAGCTTCCGAAGTTGGTGCATTTTATTTATGACTTTTTCGATTTTAGTCATCTTTCGCATAATGTTGGCGCATTTTTCCCGAAGCTAAATGAACTTATAGGTGAGGATATTCGTGAAAAATATTCGCACTTAGAAACAATAAATGTTAGTCTAAATAGTTTTATTGAGTCGCAAAAGCCGGAGGAGTATTTTGCAGAACCGAAACTTATTAATTTTTCTACGGCGGCCGATAGAGAAATCCAAAAACAATTATTATGCGGAAGCCTCGGCCATGTGTTTTCTGCTTATTATTTATGTAATTATGTACAAGTAGCGGATTACAAGAAATATACGGATATTTTGCCAGCTGCTGTGGAGCTTATTAAGAATTTGCAGGTCGAAAACGAAGATGACTATGGCTTGTTTTGGATGGCGGGCGACCTCTTGAATGAATTCTGGAGGTTACTGCCGGACGAAGATGTAGATTTACAGAAAGAGGTAGAATCTTTAGTTTATGACATTTATTGGTCGCGTATTGGCAGCGTTTGGCCAATTATGCACCGTAATGAAGTAAAATATGCAGACGAGTGGCAAGCTCAGGTGTTTCAAGAAAGTCTTGGCTGGATTATGTGTCTTGGTGCCGATAAATTCTATGACCGCGAACTGAAAAAGTATCTAGCGTCCAAAAGAGACACCTATGATATGTTAGATGCGGTAGACAAAAAACAATATTACATGATGTTTTCTAAACAAAAAGACCATAGTTTGCCTAAATTCCTGGTTAAAAATAGTGATGATGAGCAGTGGTATTATGCCGCGCTTGATTGTGATAGCGTTTCTGATGTGGAGGTATTTGAAAGGATGATTAATGCCGATGTGGCATTGGGTATTAGTATGTCTGTGCGGGAAAAAGTTTTGCATAAGTTGTTGTCAAAAACACGGAGTCGGAAAAATTTCGATGAGCTGTGCTCTGCTTGGGTGGTCGCTTTCGATAATTACGCTACGTTTCTAGATCATTTAACAAGTGATAGTGAGAAGGCGGAGGGTTTGGCAGCAGAAATGCTATTAGAAATATGCGGAACAGTTACGGACATATCTGAAAAGAAAAATATTACGGAATTGTCGCAAAAAATGCGCGAGAAATATCCGACGAAAACGCTCGACGATAAGATAAAAAAGGCATTGGATTTGGTCGATGCGAGGATTCGTCTAGTTAAGTTTCAGAGAAAAGGTGTCACAGCGGATTTTATTCGTAGCTTGCATTAATCGACTTGGCCAACTAGGTCGTAGATTTCTTCCAGCAGCATGTAGCCCCTGTGGTCGATTTGTTGCAGAGCATAAATGCCTTCGATAGTTTTGAGTTCGTCAATGATTTCTGGCAACTTCTTCCCCTCTCGTAAGCGAATACCGCAGGTGTAGTTGCGGGATGAGTTGTTCATGCAGGTTAGGATGAGGTCGCCAATGCCACAAGCAAGCTCGGCGGTTTCTGGTTTGGCGTTGTGGTCTTTGAGATATTTTTCCATTTCAGCGTGCGCATGCTGGATGTAGATAGCGGTATCGTTTGCGGAATCGGCGCGATAGCCAGCGCCAATAGCGTAGATATTTTTGAGGGACCCACATAGCAGAATGCCGAGGAGGTCTTCTTGTAGCTCGATACTGATTTGGTCATTTTTTAGCAAGCCCATTGCGAAAGGCGCGGAGGCTGTGAATGTCGCTGGTTTGCCATCGATGATTTCTTGCGCAAAGCCTGGACCAGAAATAGCGGAAAATTGAGAAAAGTCATTAAAAGTGTCGGGGTCGCAAATGCCTTTTGTGGCGAGGATTGTGGGAAGTTTCTTTAGACGGGCCGGGTAATCTTTGAGAAACTCCTGTAAATTCGCAGACGGAACAGCAATCATGATAGCGTCTGCCTGATAGGTAGCTTGCTCGAGATTGACTTCTGGGTATAGATATGGGTCGTAATATTTAATATCGTGATGGTTGTCGGTGAGGATTTTGCCGAGTGCGCTTCCGAATGCTCCTGCGCCAAGAATTGTGATAATCATGGGTTTATTGTAGCATAACATGATATATGTGAGCTTTTGCCGCCCTTCATTGAATGTATGGTTAAATTGTCAAAGATTTTTTGACATAGAAAAAGGCCACGATTCGTGGCCTCGAAGAGTTTTTGCGCCCTTAACAGTGAAAGATATAATTGTCCAGCTCTATCAAATCGCCCACTCGGCAGGTAGTGAAAACCCTGGATGATTCAACGTGGACTACTTCTCCAGGTATATCTCTACCGGCTTCTTGATCGTAAGGTACAAGGAAAGCCCCGTGCTTACACTGTTCGTCGAAGCAGTCGACTCTGAAACATAGGGTCTCCTCTTGCTTTGCTTTTTGTGTTGAATGGAGTTTCGCGGAGCGCTCATCGTATTCCATGTGGAAAAGCGCTCGCCATTCATGCCCCGGTGCTGTTGCGATATTGGGCGTATATAGAATGTATTTTTGCCCAATATGGAGATCGTCCCGGGCGAAGAGGCTGAACCTCATGACATCTATGCGTTCCAGAATTGGTACGCCATCGATGCCTGTTGGGATGATTTTTTTGATACGATCGAACGGTAAGTGGAGTATTTCCCCCTTTGCCGTTAGAACGTGGCAAGTCTCGCCATCCTCTGTCCAGGCGAAGACTTTGCATCTTTCAGGTATCGGGGACAAGACCGCTTTGTCGTCGGCTGTGAGTACCAGTGATGTTACTCCCCCACTGATTGAGCTCGGATCTGCTCCGACGATATCAATCCTTTCGCGCCTTCCTTCTTTCTCCCGGAATTTATCGGGAATAACAACGGTGACGAGCACTAGGAGAGCGAAAAACAGGATGACGGCGCCGGTGACTACCAGAACATTAATTAATGGATGCATAAAATTAATACCTCCTTCTTGGTGAGATGTGTAGGTGCAAAAACTACATAATTATAACATATAATATGTAAGTAGTAAAGCTGTCATTGAGGACCGTTGATTGTCAAAGATTTTTTGACAAAATTGCCAGAGTCTCAATATGTGGCGTGCGCGGAAAGAAATTGTACGGCTGAAGTTTCTTGATTTGGTAGTTGGATAATTGTGCGATGTCGCGAGCTTGTGTAATTGGGTTACAACTGAGGTAAACGATGGATTCAGGGCGCACGGTGTTGATTTTTGCGATGAGTTTAGGGTCACATCCGGCACGAGGAGGATCGAGAATAACCGTGCAGTCGGGCGTGATGTATTCCGTGACATCTTCGGATTTAGCGAGGATGCATTGCGCATTAGTATTGGCGGCATTGTTTTGCATTTCGGCGAAAGCTGCGCCATTAACTTCGACGAGTGTAAGTTTGCGGTCGCGGGCGACAGATAGGCCAATGCTACCCACGCCGGCATATAGGTCGAGCACTTTGTCGGTGTGAATGTGCTGGGAGATTTCTTCGAGCACGAGTTCGTAGACTGGTAGATTGATTTGAAAGAAGCCGTTCGGTGAATAGGAGTATTTATAACCGTTCAGTGTGTCGCTTAATGATTGCATGACTGGATGGGCTTTGCCGTTTTCAAAAAGAGCTGAAGACACCTTGCCATGTTGATCGCATCGAATTAGTAGCGATTGATAAGTGCGCGCCTCAGCATGCTCGGAGTTGAGCTTGGCGATAATCTTTTGCGCTTCGGCGAATATTTCTGGACGCTCAATGGAGCTTTGCGAGATAGGGGTTTTGCGATGAGTGCCACGAGTGTGGAAGGCGAGGTGAATTAGATTATCTTCATTGCTCCAATAAAGCGAATATTCCATCTTGTTACGATAAAAGAAATCCTTGCCATCAGTGGCAGTCGGTAAGACAGCAGTGTGAATATGTTGTTGATGGAAACATTCTTCAACGAGGAGCTGCTTTTGTTTTAGCTCTTCGGAGTAATCAAGGATTTGCCAAGGGCTGGTGGCGAGATAGCAGGCGTCCTTTGGCTCGACGCGATGGGGTGAGGCCTTAACGATTTTGGTCGCAACTCCCTCGCAATAAGTGCGTTTATTTTTAGTAATCTCAAAATCGACTACCTCGTTAGGCAGAGCGTTCCAGAGGAAAGCCTTTTTGCCATCGTCTAGTGTAGCAATGCCCTGCCCGCCTGGGACTAGCTGATTTATTTTCGCATTCATTAGTGGTATTATAGCAGACAATTGGTCGCTGCTTGATTTATGTGTGTTCTCGTGCCATAATATTCAAATATTCTTTAATGAAAGGGGGTGAACGTTTTATGCTTGATGTCGTGAAAAATGTAGCAAAGGCGGCAGCTGTTGTCGTTGTCGGCTATTGCCTCGCTATCATGATAATCGTGGCAGTGTGCGATAAGCTCGATTTGCTTGAAGAGTGATTTTGTGCACATATAAAGTGAGCCGCTCCGAGAGCGGCTCTTTTTCAAGCTGTAGGCTTCTGGTCCGGTTTGTCGGACTCATCCTTATTGGTTTTGCCAACCTCGGGTGGCACTATGCGCCTGCGGTCGAAGTTGACGCTAAACCTCACGTTGTACGGATCGACGTGTATGTCGATACTCGTGCGTAACGCGAGCGCCATTGCGGCTCCTGCCAGACTCTTTGCCACTGTGGCGATAATCTTCTGGTTATTTTTCATACGGTCCCTCCCTTCCGTAATAAGGTTACTTGTGAGATAGTTCTATTATATCACACTTAGACGGAAAAGTCAAGTATGCCGTATCAACTCAGCACCTTTGCAACATTTGCGACGGAGTTACCCTGCCCGCCTGGTACTAGTTTGTCTATTTTCGCATTCATCAGGCTAATTATAACAGATATTTGACATCTATTATTTATAGTGGCATAATACGTGTAGGCTTTTTGCTACGTTGCTATTCTCGTAATTAGGGCGCGCTAGCAAATAGTGCTCTTTTTTATGAAGTTGCAGTGATAGCGAAAGAGGTTGTTGTATTTCTTCTTGTTAGGAGGTGAAAAAATGGACAGTAATGTAGGTATCGATATTCGTTCCAGAATTCAAAAATTGGCCGATGAAGTCACCAGGATTCATGACGTTAATTTGAGCGATAATGTGCCGTCTTCGATTATAATATCGCTCAAGAATGACTCATTCAGTATCGGGGGTGTGGAGTACCATTATGACGAAAGTGGACTACGCGCAGCCGAGGAACAGGCCGCTGTAATGAGAGCGAGTATTCGCGAACGGGTCGAGGAGTTGGCGCAAAAGGTGGTTACGGCGGGTTTCAGTAACGACGATGCGCTCTCAATCACCATACCGGCTGATAAGTGCGATTACTTTTTTATTGGAGAAGAGAAGTATCTTTATGATGCGGACGGACTGCGCGCAGCCGAGGAGCATGCTGTGGTTGTGGCGACCTTCATGTGTGTGCATTTGAAGGTGATTCGTGGCTTCGAGGCTTTAAGGCTACCGGCGGCTCAAGCGGGCATACTTATACGCATTGAGGGGTGCAATGCTATCTTTTATGTCCCTGGAGCAACTGGAAAACCCGATAGGTATCCCTGCGTTTCTGAAGCGAAGACGTGCGAGCTTGGGAAGTTTCCCATAACGAAGCGTGGTCTTGAGGATGCGAAGACATTTCTTGAGAATTCTTTGGTCTAATTCGTGTCGCTGTTTTAGTTGGCACTCTTCTAGTTATGAAGGGTGCCTTTTTGCGGCTTGATTTATGTGTGTTCTCGTGCCATAATATTCAAATAATTTTTTAATGAGGGGGTGTGAACGTTTTATGCTCGATATCGTGAAAAGTGTAGCAAAGGCGGCAGTCGTTGTCGTTGTCGGCTATTGCCTCGCAATCATGACGATCGTGGCAGTGTGCGATAAGCTCGATTTGCTTGAAGAGTGAGGGTGATTTTGTGCACATATAAAGTGAGCCGCTCCAAGAGCGGCTCTTTTCAAGTTGTAGGCTTCTGGTCCGGTTGCCGGACTCAGCCTAACTCGTTTTTGCCAACCTCGGGCGGCGCTATGCGTCTGCGGTCGAAGTTGACGCTGAATCTCACGCTGTTCGGATCGACGTGTACGTCGACACTCATACGTGACACGAGAGCCATTGCGGCTACTGCAAGAGTCTTTGCCGTCGCGACGAGAAATTCTTTCTGATTTTTTTCATAGGGTCCCTCCCTCCCTTCCGAAATAAGGTTGCTTGTGAGATAGTGCTATTATAGCACACTTGATGAAAAAAGTCAAGCAAAGCGTATTAACTCAGCACCTTTGTAACATTTGCGACGGAGTCATAAACCTTAAGCCTAAGTGTATGCGGTTATTGTTGTAGTAGTCAAGGTAATTGGGTTGCGGCTTAGGTAAACGATAGTTTGAGGAGTAATTTCATTAAGTTTCTGAATGAGCTTCTGGTCACATCCCGCTCGAGGCGGATCGATTATGACTGCGCAATCTGGAGCGATATAATCTGTGACATCCTCGGATTTGGCGAGAATGCACTTAGCATTTGTGTCTTCAGTATTCTTTTTCATTTCGGCAAAGGCGGCACCGTTTATTTCGACAAGGGTTAATTCGAGATTACGCACAACGGAGAGCCCGATGCTACCCACGCCGGCGTATAGATCGAGGACTTTATTAGTACCGATATGCTGAGAAATTTCTTTAAGCACGAGTTTCATATAAGGGCAAATTGATTTGGAAAAACCGTTGGGCGAGTATGTATATTCATATCCGTTGAGTTGATCCTTGAGCGAGTTCATTATGGGGTGCGATTTGCCGTTTTCGAAGAGAGCCGAAGGAACTTCGCCCTGCTGGTTGCAGCGAATTAGTAGCGATTGATAGGTGCGCGCTTCGGCATGTTCGGCGTTGAGCTGCGCGATAACTTCGGATGCTTTTGCCCAAATTTCTGGACGCTCGATGCTACACTTTTTGATTAGAACTTTGCGGTGCGTGCCGCGCTCATGGAAGGCAGGACAAATTTTATTGTCGTCATTATCCCAGTAGAGTGAATACTCCATTTTATTGCGATAATAAAAATCTTTGCCATCGGTTTTAGTGTTGTTTGGTCTGACGGAGACATGCTGTTGCGAAAAAAACATTCGCGAACCAATTCGGATTTTTGCGTAAGCTCATATTGATAATCCATAATTTGCCATGGACTTGTTGCAAGGTAGCGCCGGGCAAGGCATTCTAAATAAAGGCCTTTTTGCCATCTTCGAGTGTGGTAAGCCCTTGTCCGCCCGGTACTAGTTTTTTGATTTTCGCTGATATTTATCTTATAATCATATCAATGAAAAACGTTATTGACGTAAAACACTTAACTAAGAGTTATAAATCAAATAAAGCGGTCGACGATTTGAGCTTTGCGGTTAAGGAAGGTGAGATTCTAGGCCTTCTTGGTCCGAATGGTTCGGGTAAATCTACGACAATGAATTGCATCTTGTCGCTTTTGAAATTCGAGGCGGGCGAGATAAAGATTTTTGGCAAGGAAATGGCGCCGGATGCTTACGATATTAAAACGAAAGTTGGCGTTGTATTTCAAGATGTTGCCGTTTTTGACGAGCTGACGGTTTATGAAAATATTGATTATTTTTGTGGCCTATATGTCGAAGATAAGGCTACGCGCGCGCAGTACGTGGAAGATGCCTTGAAGTTGGTTGGCCTGGAAGAAAACAAGAGTCAGTATCCGAAGCAGCTTTCTGGCGGTTTGTTGCGTCGTTTGAACATTGCTTGTGGCATTGCGCATAAGCCGAAATTGATTTTCTTGGACGAGCCGACGGTGGCGGTTGATCCACAGAGCCGCAATAATATTCTTGAAGGCATTAAAAAGCTCCGCGAGGATGGTGCGACGGTCGTCTATACGACACACTATATGGAAGAAGTTGAGATTCTTTGCGACCGTGTAATTATTCTCGACCATGGAAAGATCATCGCCAGCGGTACGAACGATGAGCTTAAAGCGCTCGCGAAAATTGAAGAAAAAGTCACGATTGAGATTCCTGATTTGGCTCCTGAAAAACTCGCTGGTTTCGACAAGATTAAAAACGTTAGCGAAGTTGAATATGATAATGGCATCCTAAAGATTGTCTATCGCAAAGGCAAGAACAACCTTATCGATATGATGGAATATCTCAAAGAAAATATGATTCAGTACAACAAAATTTTCTCTGAGCGCCCTACCCTAAACGACGTGTTCCTAGAGCTAACTGGCAAGGAGCTACGCGACTAATGTTTTGGCATAACTACAAGTATGCCCTGAAGGCGTTGTGCAAGAACCGCATGTTGGTTTTTTGGACGACGATCTTTCCATTTATTTTGGCGATATTGTTTAACTTGGCCTTCGCGCGCTTACATGACTACGACGTTTTTGAGCCATTTAATGTGGCGGTCGTAAATGATGAAGCGTATCAAAATGAGAAGGTTTTTAGTGAGGCATTTAAGACGCTTGGTGAGGGCGACGAAAAACTATTTAATATTGAATATACCGACAAAGACCGCGCTGAAGAGCTGCTAGAAAATGGCGACGTTGACGGCTATGTCTATGTTGTGGATGGCAAGAAAAAAGTCAAAATTAAAGAGAATGGCACAAATCAAACTGTGCTTACGATGACGACTGAGCAGATTTCGCAAAGTGCGAAAATAATTGACGATATTGCAATGAGTGAGATTGCAAAGTCGGCTGGCCAGCCGGTTGATGTGGTTGCGATTTATCAGAATGCCGTGAAGGTTGTAACGGAAGCGGAGCCGAACGTGAAGGATGAGTCACACGTGATGAATGTCGTTTCGGTCGAGTTCTATTCCCTCATCGCGATGGCTTGTATGCAGGGCGCGATGTTGAGCTGCGAAATGATGAATCGTTGTATGCCGAATATTACTAACCGTGGCAAACGTGTGGCGATTGCGCCAACGCGCAAAGGCATAATTGTGGCTAGTAATTTGCTTGCTGGCTATACGATGCTATTCGTTTCGATTATTGCGCTGATCTTCTTTACTCGTTTTATTCTAGGCGTAGAATATGGCGATAATATTCCGTTTATTTGTTTGCTGGCGGCGATTGGTGGTCTGACGGCAACGATGCTCGGCATGTTCTTGTCGGTGATTTTGAAGACGCGCGAATCGTTGAAAAACGTGATTATCGTAGTCGTGACGATGCTTGGTAGCTTGTTTGCTGGTATGTTTGGCGCGATGAAGATGTTCTTTGATGAGATGATTCCGATTGCGAATAAAATCAGCCCGGTTGGTTTAATCACGGATGGTTTCTATTCGCTTTACTACTACGAAGATATGACGCGTTTTTATATAAATGTAATTTCGCTAGTTGTGATTTCGATTTTGCTCTTCGTCTTTTCGATTAGGAGTTTGAGGAGGCAGCGCTATGATAGTATCTAAAGCTTTCTGGAAGATTGTTTTAAAAAATATCGGCGCGATTATTACGCCAACGATTGTTCTTTTAATGTTCGGTACGATTAGTGCTTCGTCAACTGTGACTACTGCGCAGTATGAAGCGTGTAGGCCGTCGATTGTGATATTTAATCATGATGAAAATGTTGGTTTAACGAAGCATTTTGTTGAGTATTTGAAGAAAAATGCGGAAGTTAAGACTGGCTATGAAGACAATGATAGGTTGAAGGATGCGCTGTTTTATGAAGAGGTTTCGGTGGTTGTTGAGATTCCGGAAAACTTCCATAAAGATATGGCGCTTGGCCACAAGCCGGAAATAAAAATGCGTTCCTCGGCGGGTTATGTGGCGGAGTTGTCGAAAGTTGTAGTACGTCGTTATTTGTCGGTGGCGGAAGGCTATGCGGCAACGAATTTGAGCGAGCAAGCACTCGTAGAGAAAGTTGATGCGGCGATTACGAATGACGTCGAAACGGAAATGAAGTCGGCGGTCGACACGTCGAAATTTGCGAAGGCGTCGCGCTATTATAGCTTTGCTAACTATACGATTCTCTCTTGTTTTATTACGATTATTTGTTTGATTATGTCGTCGTTCAATCGCGAGCAGATTCGCAAGCGCAATTTGGTCGGTGCGATCGATATCAAGAAAATGAATCGCATTTTACTAAAGAACTGTTGCGTTTATGCGGTAGGCGCTTGGGCTTTCTATGTGATCGTAAGTTTCTTTACGCTCGGTACGGACGTAATGTTCACGACGCAGGGCTTGCTCTATGCTGCTAACTCGCTTGTTTTTGCGGCGGTGGCTACTACAATCGCGTATTTGGTCAGTATTTTCGCGCTCAGTGCCGGTGCGGTCAATGGCCTGCAAAATGTACTGGCTTTGGGTTCTAGCTTCCTCTGTGGGGCTTTTGTGCCGGCAGAATACTTACCAGAATCCGTGCTTGCCTTTGCGCATGTTTTGCCGAGCTATTACTATATCGATGCAAATGATCGCATTATGAAGATTCAGCAGTTTGATGCGGATACTTTGTTGCCGATTTTCCTAGAGATGATTGCGGTTGCTGGCTTCGCGGTAGCCTTCGTAGTTTTGGCAAATATTATCTCGAAGAAGCGCCAGAAAATAGCATAAGCGACATTGACTTTTTACTTAAAGTGTGCTATAATTTAAAGGTTAGCTATTGTTTTTTGCAGAGAGAAAGTGGGGTGCATGCAAAAATGGATTACGCGGTTCATGTCGCAAAGGTAGTTACGTTCTTCGTAATTAACATGTTCGCTTATGAGCTCATTGTATTTGGGCTCTGGGCACTGGTGATTATTCCATTTTGTCGAGCTACCTGTAAGTTGCCCGAAGAGCTTGTCGATAGAATCATCGCGCACGGCATACGTATTTGTATGGCGATCGTGATAGTGCTATTAGCCCTTTGGGTTCTCGACATCTATAGACTAATTCCGATGCCTAGCTAACAAAAAGCCCCCCGCCGTAGTGCGAGGGGCTTTTTGTCTTTTATTCATAGCGCAATGCGTCGATTGGGTTCTTCTTTGACGCGCGGCGTGCAGGAAGCGTGCCAGCGAGGAAGGCGATGAACATGATAATGAGAGCAATCGAAATCATTGTCATTGGCTCAAAGATAGTTAGCTGGAAGGTTGGGAAATCTTTGAGGAAGGTTTCGATGGCAACTTTGTTTACGACGTTGCCAACAATCATCGATACGAGAATGCCGAAAGTGGAGCCCCAGAAGCCAAGCATGATTGCCTCTGTGGAGAAGCTGAGGAATACTTTGCTATTGCTCATGCCGAGGGCTTTGTCGAGACCAATCTCGCGAGTGCGCTCTTGGACAGACATAAATAATGTGTTAATGATGCCGATGGAGGCCGCGACGAGTGCGATGCCGCCAAAGATGTTAAAGACAATCAGGATGGCGTCAAAGAAGCTCTGGAACATGCCAACTTCGTCTTCGACGGACATGGATTTAAGGCCAATTTCTTCGAGCTCTTTTTGGATTTCTTTTACGCGGTCTGGATCGACGTCGGCGGTAGCTTGATAGCTACGATTGGTTTCGGCAGGCATGCCTTCGTAGTTGATAGCATTAATGCGCTTCCAGAGTGCGAGATTTGCGCGGCTGCCACCCATAGATAGGATGCCAGGCGCCTGTGTACCAGAAACTTTGGCTTCTACGATCGTATGGCACTCGCTGCGTTTGATGGCGGTGTAGCACTTTAGTGTGCTTGGGACGGCAATTTTTACGGTTTTACCGACGATGTCTGCGACGTTATCGTAGCCAAGGACCTTCGCAAGGTCTTCGTTGACGGCGATTTCGTAATCGGCATCTTCAGCAGTATTTGGCGTTTCGCCGTGCGACATATCAAAATCGATGCCGTCTACGACAAGGTTGAGGTTTAGTCGATAGCGCTTCTCAATCTTGTCGCTAGTGATGTAGTCGGCGCTAGCATTTGGTAAAACATTAAAGACTTTGACGCCTTTGATTTTTTTGGCTTTTTCGATTTGCTCGTCTTTGATGTAGGCGGTTTGATTCGTAGAGTCCTTGTCTTCAGTGTATTCCTGCGGGCCGGAAGTACTAATCATGCTGGCAAAAGAGTCGTAGGCTTCGGCCGGCATCATTTCAAGGTATCCGTCGCCGCCCATGTTGGCGATTTGTTTGTCGAGGAAGTCGTTCACGCCCGCGTTGATGGCGGAGTTAAGAATGATCGTGAAGCTACCGACAAAGATTGCGAGAATCGTTAGGAAGCTACGAAGTTTACTGCGCCACAGGTTGGCGTTTGCGTCATGGATGATATCTAAGGCTTTCATTATTCTTCCTCCACGTCGATTTCTTTAGTATGGTTTTTATCGCGTATGCCATCGAGATTTTCGTCTTCGATGAAACTCGGGTCGTGCTTAGCGACACCTTTGCCGTCGCCAATGACTTTGCCGTCGGCGATATGAATTTGGCGGCCACATTTTGTAGCGAGTTCTTCGTCATGCGTAACAATGATAAGGGTAATTCCCTTTTCGCGATTGAGATTAAAAAGAAGCTCTTCGATCTTTGCGCCAGTTGCGGAATCGAGGTTGCCAGTTGGCTCGTCGGCGAAAATAACTTTCGGGTTGTTTACGATTGCGCGAGCGATACAGACACGCTGTTTCTGACCGCCCGATAGGTCGTTGGCTTTGTTTTTGTATTTGTCGCCAAGTTCGACGGTTTCTAGGGCTGCCATAGCACGTTTGCGACGTTCGCCGCGGCGAATACCTGCGATCTTTAACGGTAAAATGACGTTATTTATAACAGTGTCGTTAGTGTTCATAAAGAAGCTCTGGAATACGAAGCCGAACTCCTTGTTGCGGAGGCGATTAAGCTTGCGCTGTTTGAGCTTGCTAGTATTTTTGCCGTTAAGTTTGATAGTGCCTTCAGAAGGCTGATCGAGGAGCGCCAAAAGGTGCATTAGTGTCGACTTACCGGAGCCGGATTTACCGGTAATTGCTACCGATTCTCCGCTTTCGATGTCGATATCTATGCCCTTTAGAGCCTCGAATTTCGAGTCGCGCTTTCCATAGACCTTTTTTAGGCCACGCGTAGATAATAAAACATTTTTCATATCCGTTTTATTATACAGGTTTTTACATCGTGACGAAACCGATGAGCATAGAAAACCACATCTCGATACGTTCGATGATGCGGTTTGCGACGTAGGCGATTGCAGCGCCTAGAGCTGCTGGTATAACGGTACCAAAACCGAATGTGTCGTTCGGCCATAGCAGGACACAGAGCGCATATAATAGGCAGGCTGGTATGTAGAATAGGCCGAAGCCGCTGATGAATTTTATAGCGATGAAAGTAATAATTACGGTCGTGATGACCCACAGCATAATTGCGAGCCCCGGAATGGCATAGATTTGTGGAAGTAGCGTTGGTAAGAGCAGGAAATCTAGGCAGTATTTGCCAATGTAGGTTGCCATCAAGATAAAGAAGCTGAGCACGGTAAGGCCAGGAACTTTTTCTGGCTTTTTGTTTGGGTTAAAAGGCGTCGGTCTGTATTTTGCTGGCGGCGTGTATTGTTTATTTGTGTCTATCATTGCCTTTATTATATCTTATTTTTATGCTAAAATATCTTTCAGATTGGACCGTCGCCAAGCGGTAAGGCACTGGGTTTTGGTCCCAGCATTCGCAGGTTCGAATCCTGCCGGTCCAGCCATTAAGGATAAAGAAACACTCCGCACAGGGTGTGTTTTTATCCTTAATTGCGGAGTAGAATTTTACGCGTATCTAGGTTGTCCATGCCGTAATTTTACCGCGTAATGTCGTAAGTGTTCCTAGTCGATTTGGGTGTCGTACCGAAATGAGATATACTATAGATATGGAGCAGAACGACAGCGAAGAGGAGAAAGCCATACAGGAGTTAGAATCTAGTTGTGACGATGAAGATTCAGAAGAGCTCTGGGCTTGTAGCGAGTGATGCAGAACAATAGGAATGTAAGATATGTTTCTGGTGCGCTTGCGGATTATCTGGAGTTTCCGGCGCTCGAACGATACCCTGAACTAGGCGCCTCCTTTGCGGTTCGCGGAACAAAAGGCTATCATTACGAGCCCATTTCGAGCGAAGCTAATTATTCTGGGATTTCTGCGGAATTAGGTATACATGAGAGTAGCTTGACGATGCCTGTCCAGGAACATACGGCCAACGTGGCCGAGTGTATTGATGGCGTGAAAAAATATGAGAGTACTGACGGCTTGGTCACTAATATGCGTGGCGTTGTTCTATGCACTAAGGTTGCGGACTGTATTTCTTTATTGCTATATGATCCGATTAATCATGCGATTGGAAATATTCATTCCGGATGGCGTGGAACCCTACAGAAGATATCCGATAATGGCGTGCGTAAGATGGTTGAACTTTACGGTACTGATCCGGCTAAGCTAATTTGTGTTATCTGCCCTAGCATTCGGCAGGATCATTTTGAGGTTGACGAGGATGTATATGTTTTATTTAAAGAAGCATATCCTGATTTAATAGACGAAGTTACGCGCAAGAGTGGTGATAAATATTATATCGATAGCGTGAGGTGTAATACTTGGCTATTGGAGCAGCTTGGCGTTAAGGTTGAGAATATTATAGATTCCGAGTTATGTACGGTTTGTTATTCAAGCCTGATTAATTCTTACAGAGGAAATATAGATGGGGAGAAACAATATCGTAATTTAGCCATGATTTGGTTAAGGGATAATAATAAGGAGGTAAAATGAGCAAAGTATTAGTATGCTTCTTTTCGACTGGCGGCGAAGATGTTGCTAGTGGGGAGAATAATGAGTTAGGCAATACGGCAGTAATGGCGCAGTTGATTGCAGATAAGTTGAAAGAAGATTCTCATGAAGTCACGAGTTTTCGGATAGAGCCTTCTACTCCCTATCCGGACGGTTACGATCAAAAATTGGCGCGCGCCATGGAGGAGCGCTCGATGCAAGAGCGCCCCGAATTCGTTGGTGAAATACCCGACTTTGACGACTATGACACGGTGTTCATCGGGTATCCAATTTGGTGCAGCGACTTGCCGATGATTATGTATACATTTCTCGAAAAACACGTTTTTACTGGTAAGATTGTTATCCCATTTTGTACACATGGGGGCTCGGGCGAATCTGGTACGTTTCAGACAGTGCAGGAGAAAGCGGTTGGCTCGGCGCCCGGAGAGGGTTTGGCCATGCTTGGCGATTTAACGCGTAAGCCGGGAGGAAAACTACAGGTCGACCATTGGGTCGAACAGTTGGCTGTCTAAATGGCTAAAAAGGATTTAAACTTTCTATGCTCTGCCCCGATAGCACATCGGGGCTTGCATGGCTTAGGAGTTCCGGAGAACTCTTTGGCTGCATTCGGCGCGGCTGTCGCGCATGGCTATATTATAGAATTGGATGTACATCTATTATCCGATGGAGAGATTGCCGTTTTTCATGACGATAATTTGGATCGGATGTGCGATGCTCTCGTGGAGATAGAGAGCTTGACTAAGCCGTCTATCTCGAAATACCGATTAGCTAATACTCGCGAACATATTCCGCTATTAAAGGATGTACTGAGTCTAATTGATGGTGCCGTTCCGCTCATAATTGAATTGAAGGGGGCGGGGGTTGGTTCTAAGTTTGTGGATGCCCTTTGGGGAGTGCTTGAGGATTATTGCGGAGAGTATGCGCTAAAGAGCTTTAATCCGCTAATCGTGCATAATTTAAGGCGACGTTTTCGCTCCGCTCCGGTGGCCAGCTGTTCTCGAGCTCGATGTTTGGCGATTTACCTAGATTGACCGGTTGGATGTTTCGGCGAGTGGTTTATTCGTCGCTTCGACGGTGTGATTTTATTTCGGTGAGCTATAAGGATTTGAATTTGCCAATAATTGCTTCTTTGCGCAGGTGCGGAAAGTTAGTGTTGGCATGGACTATTCGCAGTGAGAGCGCTCGTCGTAGTGCACTCAAGAAATCTGACAACTGTATTTGCGAAAAGATTATATAAGCAGGTGAGTAGCTAAGGCGTGGTATTCTGTCTAGGAATTCCAAGCGCATCTCTCGTGCGTCCGCTTGCATTTGCTAGCATTTGTGCATTTTGCGGAGTTTGAGCTTCCGCTATCTGACGACCGAGAACCGTTTGAATATTTGTGCCATGCTTATGCAACATACTATCCATAGCATGTAGCAGGTCGGCGTTCATTCCGAGGACTTGGGATGTTGACATGCTTTGTATACCATAGTTGTTTTGTGGATCATTTGGTATCCCTCTTGATACTGCGAAATCAATTACGCGAGTACCCATATTTCCTCCAAAACCTTGAGCATATAGAGAGTTCGCTTGGGCATCCGGGTGCATTTGTGCTATATCGGGATGGAGAGCTGCGTATTCAAGATAGTCTCTATTCGCATCGTCTAGAGCGTTATTGCCCAGGGCTTGTATTCTAGCTTTCATGCCATAATCGCTTTGGTCTGCTCTAAATGCGTCCAGCGAGCGTGGTCTGTGGTTGAGGTCTTTAGCATATACGTTAAGCACCGGATTTCCTGGTAATTGTGCGAGGCTGCTTGATAGCCGGTTGATGTCCCTGGCATTATCTCCGAATCCGGCCATTGTGCTTAGTGTGGCAACTTCGTCTATTGCGTGACCAGTGTTAATCTGTGCAATTCTATTTATTCCCGCAATAGCTAAATTCATATCTGGCCGACCCGAATTAATCATTGCCTCCATTTGCCCATGTACTTGTTTCTCGCTCATTGTAGAAAAACTGTCTTCGTATAGTTTTAATCGTTCTGCATCGTCCGACGCGGCGGTTCTGACGGTACTGTTGTAGTGCGCTCGCTCGGCTGCGGTAAGATTCGCTATCCCTCTTCTGTTTACTCTGTCTTGTAGGCCATTACCATATTGTCCGTTAGTTATAAATCTTACGAGGCGATCTCGTGTTCTTGTACCGTTAAGCTCGTTTCTGGCGTTATTTGCGATACGTTCGTTGTTTTCAGCTTCACGCCCTTCTCTGCGCCTATTACGGTAGTCGGTAAGCCAGCTATGTTCGAGGCGATCGTTGGCATGTGCGCGAGCGGTTCGGTTCATGTTGCCTCGTATGCTATCAAGCTTATCGCCGAGGCCGCCTATGCTGTTCATGCCTTTGCGGATCATGCTAGGAATGAAGAAGATTGGTGCAATAGAGACAGCTGCCGCCGAGAGTGTCATGCCAAGGCTGGAGAGCGGCCTTTCGCCATTACCAGTTTCAGCAATAATTAGTATTTTCGAAACAAAGTCGCCACCGTAAACTAGTGCCGAACAGATTGGATAGGCGATTAACATGCCTTTGAAAGCTTCGTACCATTTGTCGAAAATCGATTTTTTGGTATTTGGTAGAATATATGCAGCGAACGCTAGCGGCGATACCACAACGAGGATTACCGCAATGGCCTGACGGAGTGAGAGCATAATAAATAGGAATAGCACGCCAATAACTATTGATACTAATGCGACGAGCGCTGGGATGATGATTGCGGGTCCGGCCGCATGGAAGGCGCCAATTCCTAGCACGCTTGCGATACCGACTATCATTAGTATGCCTGAATCGAACTTGTTTGATACCGGCGGAGCCATAGAGGGGTTTAGGTTGACGGTTACACGAGAAAGCGAGTCACCGATGGTTCCGGCCATGTTTTCAAACAGACCTTTGACTGCTCGGCCGAGAATATTCGACACGTCGACTGAAAGTTGGCAAATAATATATGATACGTTAATTAGAACTGCACCAATAATTAGCTTTGGTAATATTTTTTTGATTCCATAGTTATCGATGCCTACGCCCGTTAATTGCGAGAAAATGACAAATAGAAATATGATAACGAAGGCTAGATTTGCAAAACCCTGGAATACACCCCAGATACTCCTAACTGCGGCACCACCCTCGCTATTTGTATCGAATAGCACCGCATCTATACTTAGATATGGCTCAATGAGGCCTGAGTAAGTTTTCTCTACCATCGCCGAAGACACGTCGATTATAGGACAGAGGAGCCAACCCATGGCGCCAGCATTAGTGTGGCAGTCTGGTGCTCGTTCGGACGAATCAGAGTCGCCGTCAGTAACACTAGAGCCGGATGGGTCGTCGAGCTCTGTTATCTTTAAGCTCTTGAAGTATTCTATGAGTTGGCTAAAGGTCATATTGTGCGGCTCAGTAAATACGCCGCCACTATTTGTACTAAGTCCGTTAACGTTACCTCCATTTTCACCTCTAGCCCTATACGACGTTACGAAGCAATTTTCCGTAACGCTAGTTTCACCGGTCTTGAACCATTTTATAGGCCCTTTATAGCCGTTTGCTAATGCGGCGCTCTGATCCATTTCGGAACAGTCTACTACGCCTTGATAGATATCGGTCAGATAGTACATATACAGGTGTACCTGTTCTTGTGCGGTAATCTGAAGCGCCGAGTCGACTTTTCCCTTATCTATGCCTAGTAGTGCGGCCGCGGTTCTTTTGCCGTCTGTATCGTCTAATTTGTAGCTGCCGATGTCGTTGGGCGTCTCTTTGATTTTCGTATAAATTACTTTAGTGTCAATCCATTGCGGGTTGTTATATGTACCCGGCGTATAGTGGGTGTAGTTGAATATTTTGTTTTTAGCGAATGCGTCATCAATTTTGCTTTTAAATGATTCCCAACTGACGTTATTGTATGGGACGGTTTCATATGTATATTGCACGCCTTGATATTCGTTTCTTTTTGTTAATGCAATTTTTACTGCTTTCGCCGTTTTATCTACATACATTGCGCCGCCGAAGCCGGTGAAGCCGAGACCATAGCCGCTTTTGCCACCATTATTAATCATAGTGACGGTTCCGGTAATTTTGCCGTTCTCGATTTTATCTGCGCATAATGGGTTCGTAATGACGTCTTCATCCTTTGAGGGGGTACCTCTACTGCTAGAGATTTGGTCGTTGTATGTATATTTCTTGTATAGGCCATAGACGCATTTGCCATTTTCTGGTGAAGCATTTGCGACAAATTTATATCCAGCATATTGAGTCAAGAAGCTGCCCGCTGAACTGTCAGAACCGCTGGCTGGTACTGGATGTCCAGTTATATCGAAAGCGCTTTTAATTGAGCTGCTTGTACCCGATCCGCCTTCGATAACCTGTTTACAATTGACGGATTCTTTTACGTATGAAGAAAATTTCATGCCCGATGGGATTGCGAATGGGCCTACATTTCCACCTTTTGATGCGACAAGTGAGCTTGCGCCCTGGAATTCGCCGATAGCTTCAAAGCCGTCAGTTACGGCTCCTTTTTGGTAACACTGCACGAGAGCTCGCACCAATGAGCGTTTAAGTATGCTATTTGTGTCGTATACGGCATATGTATTGGCTCCTAGCACAAATACTGTACATATAGCGAGCGTAGCTACGATTAGGGTTCTGGCTATTTTATTCTTTAATTTGTTCATATATACTCCATATTTGCTCGTATACACATTCATTTGCATACATCATGACGAGACGTTTTCGCTCGAGAGCGTCATCTTTTGCACTAACTATTCTTCTGAAAGTAGCGTCGCTTTCAAATTTCTCATAGCAGACGCCGTTTAGGATGTCGTTGCTATTGTTGCAATTGTTACTCGTGTAATACTTTAGGATATCAATTAACGATTCGTAGTACGTCATGGCATCGCCGATATAGGTCGACGAGTAATCTTCGGTTTCGTATTCGGAGTAAAAAGTTTTAACTTTTTGCATTGCCGCTTCTTCCCCGTTGGCAAGATATACTTTTGCTAATTCTTTTTCGGAGTAATCGCCGTGAATTGCATGCGAGTAAGATAATGAGAAGTTTGCACTGTAAACAGTGATTTTTGTGCGGTTTTCGTCGTCTTCCGTGTATAACTCATTCACTTTTTCCTTTACCTTTTTGTATTTTTCGTCTGCTTTTCTGTAAAAAGCGGCCAATTCTTTTGCGTCGCCTCTTCTGTAGATAGCAATCAAATTATAGTTTTTCCCGGGATCATATTCCCCGATTTCGTCGGTTGATTCTGTGCCGTTTAGTACGTAGTTTGCATATTCGTTGAAGACAACTCTGATTTCTTTATTGTTGGCGGACAGCTTTTGATTAAGGATGCTGTTGGATATGAATGGAATAACGACTAAAACAATGATTGCAATAATTGCGATTACGCCTATTACGAGTCCGATGGTGAAAAATAGTTTCCGATTGCGACGTTTTGTTTGTTCATTGGATGCTTTTGCAGTTGCGATGGCGTTGTTGAAGAAATCAGGAACTTTCGAGTTGTCTTGCTTGAGGTCCTGCGTCGCGTTGAATGTATTACTGCTACGATTGGTGGATACATTAGGCGTGAGTGGTGCAGCTTGGGGCAATACTGGGGTGTTGTCTTCGAGGCTATTGTCTATCGATTCATTAAAGCTCGGTTCGGGGTCACTTAAAATTGCGGCATTCGAAGTTACAGGCGTTTCGACCTGTGTGTTCTCCTGTTGATTGTCATGAGGAATAGTTATGCCGACCCCATCTTCGTTCATACTTACTATTTTAGCATAAACGAAATGGCTAAAACAATGATAATTCAGATATTTTTTCGGGTCACGAGTAGGCCGGAGATGTCCGCAAAGCTAAAAGCAATTAGCATGACGCCGAGTATTTGCAGGAAGATGTCTGGGATTAATATTTTCCCAAGTACGCAGAGTACTCCGCAGACTAAGCTAATGCAGGATAATATTAGTGGTAATTTGGCAAGCCCCTTATTGATACTGCGTAATTTGAGCGCATCTTGTAGGCGGAACATGCTTTCGATAATTATAAAAATGCCGACTACGAACGAGATAAGTTCTTTAATAAAATCAGTTTGAGAAATCAGGAAGACCCCAGCAATTACCATGGCGATACCCGTAATGAGTTTTGCTATCTCGGAGGCCTTCTTTTCTGAGCGGTAAAAAGCGATGAAATTATAGGTGGCGTAGAGGATAAATATGCCGCCGATAACGAATGAGATTCCTTTGACGACTTTGTCTGCCCAGATTAGAAGACAGACGCCGAGGGCTAGCATGATAATGTCCACAAGTGCTGAGGCTAGTAGCTTCTTCGTATTTTTGGGTTGCTGGTTTATTATTTGGCCTTCTATGATATCGGTGTTCTTATTCTCTGCCATATAAGTATTATATTATTGTTTACGACGTTTTTCGAGCCATTCTGGAATGTCGGTGAATTTGATTTCGGGCATATAGTTAATGTCATCTTCTGAAACGTCAAACACTTGTTGGTAGGCAATTCCGACTGAGCCATACTCGGCATCGGGCATTTTTAATCCCAATTCGCTAGCCAGCTTTTCGACGGCCTCGGCCGATTTTCCTTCTATTTCTATAAAAGGCGGTATCCATGGCCACGTATCGATATCGATTTCTACGCCGTCTTTTATCCATGATTCGCGATATGTTTCTTGGAGCGCTTTGGGTGCACCAGCTAACGACGTTAAAAATTCCACAGCATTATTATAATTATCTACCGTTAGGCAGATTTCTTTCATGCCGTCGATGCTGCGTTCGTCTTCGCGCTTGAATGACATTGTGATTTTGTCGCCTTCGTTGCGCACGCGATAATAATTGCTTTTGCGTTTACCATCGAAAACAGCGCGATTCATAAGGCGTTCAGGAGCAACTAGTTCCGCGCCGATATTTTTGAGCAGCTTGCGTATATTTTCTTTGTCGATATTGAGAAATTTTGCTTCTATCTCTGCCTTCATGTTTTAGAGTAGTCCTTTCTTTTTTAATATAATTGCCGTGATAATTGAGACGGCGAAGGATCCGATTAAGATTATCCACGCCGCTGCCGGGCTCGTGCCGATAATACCGAGCTGAACGTTCATGCCTAGAAAAGAAGAAATCATAGTCGGAATCGAAAGTACGATAGTGATGCCGGCAAGGAATTTCATATTATTATTTTGATTGTTGCTAACTATGGTCGCATAAGTTTCTGTCATAGATTGGACTATTTCCCGATAGATGCCGGCCATATCGATAGCTTGCCCAGTTTCGATAATGGCATCTTCTATCATATCCGAATCGCCATCGTAGAGCGGAAGAACGGAGCCTTTATTGATGCGCTCTAAGACTAGACTATTTTCTTTTAGCGATGTCGTGAAATATACGAGCGTCTTCTCGGTCATGAGCAGGTCGACTATGTCCTCGTTAGTGGTGGCTTTCTTGAGGGCATTTTCTTTATCTTCGATTGTATTGTAGATGGCGGTTAAGACTCGAAGATATTCGGCTGCGGCGGCATTGATGATTTGGATGGCAAAGCGAGTCTTTTTGGCGGTATGGAAATCGGCAATATTATTTACGCGAAAATTATGTAAAATTTGTGTTTTGCGTGGAGAAATCGTGATAATATAGCTGTCTGATATGACGATGCCGATAGGATAGGTGACGTATTTTGAATTTTCATTGATTGCAGGTACGTCAATAACCACAAGGGTAGCATCCGAAGATGCTTCGATGCGTGGAAGTTCGTCGTCGTCGCGCATTTTAGTGACGAACACGGGATTGATATTGGTGCTTTTTAGGACTGTGGCAATTTCTTCGTCGGTCGGTGAGACCATATCTATCCAGCAGCCCTCTTCGATAATGTCGGTTCTGGAAATCTTTTGAGTTTCTGTGTCGGTTCTATAAAAACGTAGCATTAATGTAGGCCTGATTAGTTTAAGTATATTTTAGCATGTTCATGATGATACAATAGGCATATGAAGAAGCGTATACAATTATTTAAATCGAAGCTTCCAGAATACGCAAAAAGCGAGGAATTATTTGGGATGGTGGCACATATTGTAGGCGCCGCTCTGAGTATTGCACTTTTGATTTTATGTATTATTCGTGGCGCAGCAAAAGGAAGCGTTGCGGCTGTGTTGACTGGAATCGTATTCGGTGTTTGCATGGTGTTGCTATATGTAATTTCTGCTATATACCATGGGCTATCACCGCGCGTGAAGGGTAAGGCGGTAATGCGTGTATTGGACCATTGCTCAGTATTTTTGCTAATTGCCGGTACGTATACGCCTGTCACTATTTGCGCTTTAGCGAAAGCGGATCCTGCATTGGCCTGGGTAATATTCGGTGTCGTATGGGGGATGTCAGTAATTGGCATAGTATTGAATGTAATTGATGTAGATAAGTACTTTCCGTTTTCTATGGCCTGCTATATAGCTCTTGGTTGGTGTATTATTCTATCTCTTCCTCAATTAATGACAGTGCTGCCAATGATGGCGATTTCTCTGCTCTTTTGTGGAGGTGTGGCATATACGGCTGGGGCGGTTTTGTTCGGACTTGGGTCGAAACGGCGCTATGCGCATACGGTGTTTCATATGATGGTGGTAATTGGTAGCGTATTCCATGGATTAATGGTCTTGCTGTTTGTTTTGTAGGGGATGCCTAAAAATTGTCCGAAATTTGTTGCATTTTTTATTTAGACGTGCTATTATGTGTGTGGGATAAGCGCCCCCCCGCTTATCCCTTTATTGTTATATGGGGGTTTACAATTTGGGGCATTAGCTCAGTTGGATGTTTGAGGCATTTATTGCCGAGTAAGTAATAATATCTGCGCCATGGGCGCTCTAGCCAACTAAGTGAATGCCTGTTAAGATGGGGCATTAGCTCAGTTGGCTAGAGCGCCTGCTTTGCAAGCAGGAGGTCAAGAGTTCGAGTCTCTTATGCTCCACCAAACGGTTTATGAAATTATTTTTATCCATTCCGTAATCTATAAATGTCT
>CAMJLE010000006.1 GCA_946406665.1 uncultured Candidatus Saccharibacteria bacterium
TCTCGCCCTCGTTCTCTAGGCCAGCCTCAGCAGTCTCGACATCTTTCTGGGAGACAACTTTAACTTTCTTACTAGAGCCGCCAGTCATAGCCGTGCTCGAAATGGTGTATTCTTTATCAGTAGTAATATTGAGTCGACCGTCGGTAGATTCTGAGATATTATAGCCATCGCCATTTTCCTTGGCCGCAACCAGAATTGACCCGGAATTGATGTCTTCTTTAAGGAAACATATCTGGCTCGTCCCTCGCCCATGGAAGCCAATCTTATCGTCACCGGCATTAGCGGACGCATCTGCACTCGTAACATACTCCTTACCGTTAATTGTTACTACTGTACCCTTCGGAATAGAAAAACCAGATATCATTTCGTTGCAGTCAACCTTATCGTCTTTCGGACGGATTACCTGAATAGACCCGGTTGCTTTCTTGCCTTTGTCTACTTCGCCGGTGGCGGTAAAGTCGGATTCGATAGTCTTCTTGATGCTTTGTTGGCTAATATAGAAGATGCCCTTTTCGGGGTCGGCTTTAGACTCGTCTGTGACAAATTTTACGTTTTCGGAAATGTTCAGTGGAGAGGTGCGGATTTTTACGACAATCTTAGCTTCTGGCGCAATTGCGAATGCCCAGAAACCGAAGCCAAATAAGAGCAGGAATGCTATAACGCCAATGATTAGAGGCTTGCGAACTTTATTGAAGTTCGGGACATTTTTGCTGTCCTTCTTTTTGCCGGAGGTCTTCTTGTCCGATTCGTCATCATAATCAGCATCATCGATCTCCATATCTAGAGCTTTCTTCTTGCTAGCGACGGCAGCAGCCTTCTTCGGAGTTTTCTTTTCCTTGTCGTCTGCCTTCTTTGCTTCGTCATCTTTAGCCTCTTCAGCGACATCCTCTTCGGCCTCATCATCGCCTTCTATAACGTCATCTTCGGCGGCAACGTCATCTTTTTCGTCGCCGAATTCTTCTGCGTCTAAATCTTCTGGCAATTTTGGTTTGCTCTGAAGTGTTTTGGCTACTGGCATTTTCACCTTAGCGGCTAGCTTGACGAGCGACTCGTCCGAAGAAATCAGAACAACAGTTTTCTTTGCCTGATTGGCAGCTTTAGCAATGAGTTTAAAATTGACAGCGCTACGTAGCACGCCGGCTTTCTTTGGGGGAACTAATGCGATGATCTTGTTCTTCGCGCCTTTGATATTTGTCAGGATGTCAGTAATATCATCCTCTGGCTCAATATAGATGACGTCTTTATTCATAAGCTATATTATATCTCATGACCAAAAAAACACGCAAATCGTGAAGGTACTTATGCTAAAATAACTACAGCATGAGTCTCTGGAAAAAGGCTAAAAAGGTGGAAACGCCCGCGCCAGAACAAAACACAAACAGCCAATCTCGTCAGGATTTGAACGAGCTCGTTTTGCAGTCGATTCGCGAAGGAGTTATCATCGTGAGTCCGAACGGCAATATTCGCCTCGCAAACCAGGCAGCCTGCGAATTGACTGGCCGTGCGCCGTCGGAGTTGGACGGAGTTTACTACGATTCTGTCATTAATTTGCTTGACGAAACTGGGAATCGCGTCTCCGAGGGGCGGAATCCGATTAATAATGCGCTCAAGAACAAAGAATACGGCGAGGTACGCGATTTGAATATCGTGGCTGCCGACAACAATAAAAATACGCCTGTTTCCATTATCATAACGCCAACCCGCGAGGAAAACCCTAGCCTTGTCGTAACATTTCGCGATATCGCTCGAGAATTAAAAGAAGAACGAGAACGCAGCGAATTTATTTCCACGGCCAGCCACGAAATGCGCACGCCAGTGGCAAGTATCGAAGGCTATCTTGGGCTTGCTATGAACCCATCTACGGCAACAGTAGATGATCGTGGCATGGACTATCTTAAGAAGGCACACGAAGCCTCGCAACACTTGGGTCGGCTTTTTCAGGATTTATTAGACACCACAAAGCTTGATGACGGACAGATGAAGCCTCAGCTCGAGCCGGTAGATATCGTTGCGCTAGTTAAGAGTATTGCCGATGGACAGATACCTAATATAACCGCAAAAGGACTGGGCTATCAGTTTGGTAGCGGCTCCGTCGATCAGCAACTAAGTGGAGGCAAGCGAATAGATCAGCTCATCTATGCTAGTGTCGATAAAGACTTTTTGCACGAGGTGTTAAATAACCTGATTGAGAATGCCATCAAGTACACACCGGCAGGTTGGGTGACCGTAAATGTGCGCGCCGATAATTATAATGTTCAAATTATCGTTGAAGATACGGGTATCGGCGTGGCTCGCAGCGAACTGTCGCATATTTTCCAAAAGTTCTACCGCGTAGATAACCGGGACACTCGCGAAATCGGCGGCACCGGCCTTGGGCTGTACTTAGTCCAACAACGCGTAGAGGCGATGAATGGACGCGTTTGGGCGGAGAGCGAGCTCGGAAAAGGCACGCGTTTTATCGTAATGCTGCCACGTATTGGCGAAGAAGCCTATCGTCAACAGCGTTTTTATCTTGACAATCAGCAAGCCCAGGGGCTTGAAAATATAGATTTTTAAACATAACTAGAATATAATAAGAGGTAATATGGCCAAAATTATGTTAGTTGAGGACGACCGGTCCTTACAAGAAATTTATAGCATCCGATTGGTCGCGGAAGGCTACGAAATCGCCCGTGCGGACGATGGCGAGGAGGCTCTCGCCAAAGCTGTGCAGGAAAAACCGGATCTTATCATTGCAGACGTGATGATGCCAAAAATATCCGGTTTCGATATGCTAGACATTCTCCGCTCACAACCGGAAACGCAGAATATTAAAGTAATCATGATGACGGCGCTTTCGAGCGACGATCAGCGACAGCGCGGCGAAGCATTGGGGGCCGAGCGCTATCTCGTAAAGTCCCAGGTAGGCATCGAAGATGTCATAAATGCAGTGCACGAAGTGCTCGGCGATAAGCCTAAGGGAGACGCGAAGGCGAACATTGAGACTCTTTCAAACATCCCATCCGCAGAGCCGCTTCCTCAGCCAGCTCCGGCGGCACCGAAACCGGCACCAACACCCGCAGCGCCTGCGGCGCCAGCTACCCCAGCAGCCCCGGCATCAGCGCCAATATCAGCCGCGCCTGCGCCAATGCCACCGGTTCCGCCAGTGGCGGCCCCAGTTGCGGCGGCAGCAAATGCATTAGCATCCGTGCCTACTACGCCTACTACCACTATTCAGCCAACGAATCCGGCAGCTGGTCCGGCGCCTCAGCCAGCTGCGCCACAACCGATGCCGCCGGTCAACCCCACTAATGGTGTTACCAAAAATTTTAATCAAGCTCCTGCCGCGATGCCGGGAACGGTTCCTAGCGCACAGATTGCGCTGAATCCTGCTGCAGGAGCCGTCGCATCAAGCCCGGCACCAATACCGCAACCCGTAGCTAATACCATTATCCCACCGGCAGGACAGCCAGTCGCAAACAACGTCATACAAGATGCCGATAGAGTAATGCCAAATGCAGCCCCCGCTGCACTACAGGATAATGCTATCCCATCGGATAACTCTACAAAAAGCGAAAAGACCAGCGGCGGCGAGCGCGTAATCCAGCCTATCCACGATCCGCGCCGCGACACTATGCGCGAGATGATGGAAAAACGCATGGAAGAGATTCTAGGAGGAGATGCAACCGGTAGCGAACCGCAGTCTATCACTACAAAAACGGCGAAGAAAGTATCTCTCGAAGAGAGCGAAGAGCCTGATAAGCCGGCGACAGATGCGCCAGTACCCGAAGGGGTAGCCACACTTGAGGCGTCGGAATCCATTGATGACGGCGTAGAAGAGCCGAAGCCAGAGTCTGAACCGGAGCCGGAGCCAATAGTAGAGCCGGAGCAAAAGCCAAAATCGAAACTGGAGCCGGAGCCAAAACTAGAGCCCGCCCCAGAGCCGGAGCCGGAGCCAGAATCCAAATTAGAGCCTGCATTAGAGTCGAAACCGGAATCGAAGCCAGCCTCCACAGAGGCGAAACCCGCGAATGCGACCCCAATCAATGCGCCGACAGAACAGAAAGAGGCGGAAGAAGAAGTAATAGAGCCAATTCGCCCTGGCTACCTTACGTCTCTAGAGGAAGAACTCAGCTCCGATGCCCAGGAAGAGAAGCTGGAGACGATGGCAGATCGCATGGCGGAAGAGTTAAAAGACGACGAAATTACGAAGTCAGCTCAGGAAAAGGCCGCGATTGCGGCCGCCGAGGCGGCAAAGAACCCAGAAGCCGTCAAAAAGCCGGATGCGAGTTTTCTAAACAAGGTTGTAGAGAACGTACCAACTAGTCCAAATATTTCTCAAGGCGGCGAAATGCCCGAACCGGCGCCAGCCCAGGAGCCGGCCATAAAAGTCATTACTGAGCCAACTCCGCAGCAAGAAGAAAAACCAACTCTATCTCAAAATGCCCCAACAACGGCTCAATAAATATATAGCTACCAACTTTGGCGTTTCCAGACGCGAAGCGGATATTTTGATTCAAGAAAAAAAGGTTAAAATTAATGGCGCCGTCGCCGAATTAGGCCAACGCATCAATGATGGCGACAAGGTCGAGGTGGACGGGAAAAACGTATCTCCGAAAGAGTTGATATATATCGCTTTAAACAAACCGGCGGGATATGTTTGCAGTAAAAAACGCCAGGGGAATACGCCCACTATTTACGAGCTTTTGCCGGAGAATTTGCGTACACTCAAAAGCGTCGGAAGGCTCGATAAGGACTCTTCTGGCCTACTTTTGCTCACGAATGATGGAGACTTCGCCTTCAAGATGACGCATCCGAAGTTCTACAAAACCAAGAAATACACCGTCACGATAGATCGTTCGCTAGCCCCGTTGCACCAACAAATGATAGCCGACTTTGGCATAAATTTGCCGGACGGTCTAAGTAAGATGGGGCTCGAACGACTGGATGACGACCGCAGGCGCTGGGACGTGACCCTACACGAAGGACGAAATCGCCAAATTAGGCGTACTTTTGATGCGCTAGGATACAAGGTTACTTCACTGCATCGCTACAAATTTGATAGCTATGAATTAGCCAGCCTCAAAGAAGGTAGCTGGGAAAAAGTCAAAAAAGTCTAGTTGCGTAAAAGTCGTGCCAGTTTGGCGCGGAAGCTAGTACTATCGGCACCCATTAGCGTGTCGATGCCGACACGTAATAGCCCCATGGCAGTCACAAAAGTATGATCGAGCTCGCGATCGGTGTCGTTTATGATGCCAGGAACATCATTCGGATCAATTAACGACACAATTGGCCTACGCGAGAATGGTAATTCCTGATACCAATCCCCTGTTGCGAGCGTTTCGGGTATTTCGGCAAGGCTAGCGCCGCCACCGCATAGCAAAATCTGCTGCGGCATACTTTCGACTTGATTAAACTCCTCCAAGGCAAGCTCTACGCCAGATTGCCACACTTCAAGATTACGCGCGATTGCCAAATCGAACTTGTGTCGAATTTCCGGCTTCATACTCGGGCTGTCGGCAAGTAGCTTGAGTTTTTCGGCATCCTCGAAGCTAAGGCCAAGCTTATTGGCGATTTGATTCGTAAACGAACGCCCTCCAATAGAGAACATTTTCGTACCCTCAACGCCGCCGTCTTCGACGATTGCGATATCCGTAGTTCCGCCACCAATATCCATGACAATGCCAGAAAAACTTGAGTCGAGGTCGTCGCCGAGGCAAGCACGGCATACCGCAAACGGTTCAACTGCGACCGTAACTAAATCTAATTGCAGCTCATCGCATACACGCTCGATGGCGGAAATGTGCACAAGTGGCGCAAACGCCGTATATATTTGCACCTCAACTTCCTTACCCTTGAAACCGACAGGGTTAGCGACCTTGTAGCCATCTATGCGGAGAGATACTAAGGCGGAATTAATTAAGCGCACATCGACGTCTGGATTGTTCGTCTCGATTGCGACTTCACGACGCGCACGCTCGCCAGACTTTTGTTGTACTTTCTTGATGATATAGCCCATCTCTTCTTCGGTGATAGGCTTAGTCGCATTCGTGCGGCGATACTTAATCGATGCGGTATTGCCCTTAATAAGCTCGCCAGCTATGCCGACGACGACTTCGTTGGCGCGCACGCCAGCCATCTTCTCGGCTTTATAGAGCGCTTCCTCACAAGTTTTAACTACGCCTGGAATATCCGCGATAGCACCAGAAAAGATATTAGTGGGCGCCTCATGCGCTTTACCGACACCAACAATACGAATACCGTTCTTGGATTTTTTCGCGATGAGCGCTTTGACAAATTCAGTGCCTATATCAAGCGCTAGGAGATAATCGTCGGGATCCTTCGGGCGGCTGGTTTTCTTTTTGTCAGTATGCTTACGAGATAATAGGCTCATGGCTATATTATACCATTATTATGCGCCTACGGCCGATTGCTACTATTCCACTATAGCCTTGATGCGGCGCACGCCAGCTGAGCTGGATTCTTCTTTCTTTATTTTGAAATGACCAATTACGCCAGTATGTTCGACATGAGGACCACCACAGACTTCACGCGAGACAGGATTGTCGAAGTCGCCAATCGTATAGACGGTGAGTTTCTCTGGATATTTGTCCCAGAATTGCCCGTGCGCCTTAAGTGTGTCGCGGGCGTACGCCTTGTCGTATTCATCATGCACAACTTTAAGATCTGCTTTAATCCATTCGTTGACCTGGTCTTCGACTTTCTGCTTCTCCTCCGGAGTAAGCTTGCGGTCTAGATTAAAATCAAAACGGAGGCGCTCGGCGGTAATATTGCTGCCCTGCTGACCGATATTTGGGTCAATTAGTTGCTGTAGGGCCGCGAGTAGTAAATGTGTAGCCGTATGATATTTCGTGGTCTGCTCGCCATGATCTTCGAGGCCGCCCTTAAACATGCCCTTGCTGGCCGTCTTGGAACGTTCACGCTGTTCTTCGAGGGCTGCGTCAAATTCTTTACGCCAATCTTTGCTTAGCTCTATATCTTGACGATACGCCTCTTCTACGGAGAGCTCCATCGGGAAGCCGTAAGTGTCTTGAAGCATAAACAACTCTTTACCAGTCAGGCCATCCTGCTTGAAGCGAGCAAGCTCTTTCATACCGCGGCGCAAAGTCTTGCGGAAAGCCTGCTCTTCGTGGCTAAGTACTTCGAACACTTGCTCGCGAGTCGTGAGGATGCTATCTGGAAGATCTTTATAGTTTTCGGCAATCATTGGCAAAACTTCCGCCAAGAAATCCTGCTCAATGCCAAGGTTGAGTGCCTTGAGCACTGCGCGGCGAATAAGACGGCGCAAAGCATAACCCTGCTGCTTATTGGATGGTTTTAGCCCCTGGGCAGTCAAGAGATATGCGCCACGGAGATGGTCAGCAATCACGCGCATATCGGCGGTATTAGACTCGTATTTCTTGCCAGAAAGCTCGACGAGTTTATCGATAATTGGCCTGAGTAGCGAAATTTGAAAGACATCGTAAGAGTTCATCGAAGCAGCCGTGATGCGTTCGAGACCGGCGCCGAAGTCGACGTTCTTATCTTTGAGCTCCTCGAAGCTACCGTCCTCTAGGCGACGATATTGCATGAAGACCTGATTGCCAATTTCCATAAAGCGAGCACCGTCGGAAGCCGGATGAGCCTTGCCATACTTAGCTTCATCTTGATGCTCTTCGCCAAAATCGTAAAACACCTCGGAATCTGGGCCGCACGGATCGCCGATAGGCGTAGTCTTGATGCCGCCGCCGCGAGACCACCAGTTTTCTTTGTCGTTATAGAAGAAAATACGCTCATCGCCCTTAATGCCGCGCTTGTCGCCATTCTCAGCCGTATCTATCTCGGCAATATCCGCCTTGATGCCAGCCTCGGCGAAAACCTTTTGCCAAATTGCAGCAGCCTCATCATCGCGCGGAATACCATATTCTTCATTACCAATAAAGCAAGTGACATAAATTTTCTTTGGATCGAGCCCAACCTCTTTGGTAAGGAAAGTGAAGAAGTTGCGAATCTGCTCTTCTTTAAAGTAGTCGCCTAGCGACCAGTTGCCAAGCATCTCAAAAACAGTAGTGTGGCGAGGGTCGCCAACATCCTCGATATCCTGAAGGCGCAAGCAGGGTTGCGAGTCGGTCAGGCGTTTGCCCTCCTTATGCGGCTTTCCGAGCAAATACGGCAACAAAGGTTGCATGCCGGAACCGGTAAATAATGTTGTAGGGTCGTTCTCCAGTACGAGCGGTGCAGGCTGAATCTGCACGTGCCCCTTAGATTTCATAAAGTCGAGATATTTTTGGCGTACTTCACTTGCATTCATTCTGCTATTATACAATAATCCGACAGATGAAAGAAACATGAGCATTATTGACTTTTTTGGCGTTTTGTGCTATAATGGTTGCAAGAGTTACTGAAAACCAGTATAGCACATTGAAAGGAGCTCATCATGACAAATAATGAAATGACGATTACGATTGAACTTAATGGGGTGCCCGTCATCAAGCGAGAGATCATCGACATGGCCCACGAAAGACCACAGCCGGAACCCCAGCTCTCCGAAGAAAGAAGAAGCAGCAGCAATAACAAAATCATTGCCTGTTGCTGTATACTGATGATCGTCCTCTTCATGGTCGGGCTATTCGGCGGATACATACTCGGCAAAGATGACGGCAAAGACATCTATACTGCCCAGTTCGAAGAAGAGGCAATCGACGCCGCAGAGAACTTCGCCGCGATGGCCGAAGAGTGTGGTTGGGTCGCGAGTATCGACGGGGGCGTCGAGATTGACGACTATGAAGGCACATTCGTCGACGTCCGTGTCGAAAAGTACCTCGGATTCGGGGTTTCCTTACGATACAATGTAGACGTCTGCGTGCATCCTGGGTCGACTTCATATGAAGTCGGCGGAGAATCGTACGACATCGACGAGTGGAGGGAGGCCCTCACACAGTACGGCGAAGGCCGCGACTACGATGGGACGATGCCGGAGCCGATAGAAATCGTCGAGCCTTCGATCGAACCTCCGCCGGAGTCGAATCCCACCCCCGAGTTCGAGCCCAAACCCGACTTTGAGAGACCGGACGATCCGGTGCCTCCGGAGGAGGACAGATGAAACTCCTGCAAAGCCGCCCCGCAAGAAGTGAGGCGGCTTTCTTATGCCTCAATAATGCCGCCGCCGAGACAAATATCGCCACGATAAAATACAACCGATTGACCCGGCGTGAGAGATTTCTGCTCTTCCGCGAACGTCAGCTTGCCGTCTAGATAGTCGGCATCAACGAGTGGCGCGCGATGGCGAATACGCGCCTGAATGTGGCGACCATCATCGCCATGGCGCAAGATGACATCCTTGAGTTGCACTTCTTTGGTCCAGAGACGCAATGAATTGAGATTTTGCGAAGCGTAGACGATATTTTTCGTCATATCTTTTTTGACAACATAATATGGTAACCCCTCTTTAATATTCAGACCATGGCGCTGACCGAGCGTATAGAAAATTGCACCATCGTGAATTCCGAGTTCTGCTCCAGTATCATAATCAATGATTTTGCCTGGTTTAGTCTCAATGAATTCTGCGAGAAAATCCTTCATATTCGCTTCGCCCACAAAGCAGACGCCCATCGACTCTGCTTTATGCGCGACGCTCAGCCCAATCTTCTCGGCCAGCGCCTTCACTTCCGTCTTCAGCATGCCGCCAACTGGGAAAATCGTCTTCGCGATTGCCTCCTCTGTAATTCGGTAAAGAAAATACGTTTGGTCTTTATTCTCGTCGGCTGCCTTCAGGAGTGCTGGACCGTCCGTCCGGGCATAATGGCCCGTCGCTATCATTTCGGCTCCCTGCTCGAATGCTGTGTCAGCAAACAGTTTGAACTTGATTTCTTGGTTACACATAATATCTGGGTTTGGAGTGTTACCTTTTTGATACTCCGCTAACATATAATCTACAACCTTCTGCTTGTACTCAGTTTCAAAATCAAAAACGCGAAAATCCAAACCAAGTTTTACGGCCGTTCGCTTCGCATCGGCAAGATCTTCCACCCATGGGCATTTCATGCCCGGAAGGTTTTTGCTCCAGTTCTTCATATAGACACCAACAACTTCATAGCCTTGCTCGCGCAAAAGATATGCCGACACGGCGGAATCAACCCCACCAGACATGCCTAAGAAAACTTTCATTAGAAATATCATAACATTTTTTTGGAGAAAATCACGCCGTTAATGACGAAATGATTATGCTAATATTGTATTAAGACAATTTAATCGGAGGTGGCGTGTACTACCCTAATCGTCAGGTATTGGGTGATCAACTTGCGGAAAAATTAACGCAGTTCAAGAACACTGATTCGATTATTTTTTGTCTGAAGAAGAGTTCATTAATTTCCTGCATCGAGCTGGCGGCGCATTTGCATGCATATATTTATATTTTGCAATACGCAGAAATACCTGATCCTTTCGATGTTACGCGCACGCTTGGCGCAATTACGCAGAAGGGCGATTTTGTTTTGAATCCGGTAATATCTCGAGCGGAATATGATTATATTGCGATGGACTTCTTGAGTGTTATCGAAGAGAGAAAGCGTGATGCTTTTTCGCAAATTAATGCTCAGGCTGATCCGAATCCGAATTTTAATATGGAAGCTTTCAATAATCGCAATATTCTATTGTTTGCAGATATCCTCTCGACGCAATTTCAGATTGAAGTCGCACTCCATATCCTCAAATCATACAAGCCGGCGCTTATTACTGGCGTATGTGGCAATATTACGTCGGAAATTTCAGATAAATTCAATATTGAGACTGACGGAGTGACCTATATGGATATTCTACCGAATACCTTCTTCGACGATGAGCATTATTTCGAACAGCCTGACAGTTTTACGGAAGAGCAAAAAATTAAGATGGCAAATAATATTAGCCTGTATTGGGCATAAAAAGGAGACCAAATGGACCAACCAAAAAACAACAACCCTCTTGTCGACAGCGACCTCGCTGGCGCCAAACGAATCATAGATAAGATAACCGCCGCCTATCAAAAGAAAGTGGTAGGCCAAGACGAATTGCGCCTCTCGATGTTAGTTGCGCTCATCGCTAATGGACACGTACTGCTAGAGTCCGTGCCGGGTCTTGCGAAGACGCTCGCCGCTAAAACTATTTCAGAAGCTGCAAATGGTACGTTTAGTCGCATTCAATGCACGCCGGATCTCTTGCCGAGTGATATTATTGGTACGCAAATCTATAACTACAATACGGGTTCGTTTGAAACGAAAGTTGGTCCAGTTCATGCGAACTTTATCCTCCTCGATGAGATAAACCGTTCTAGCGCAAAAACGCAGTCCGCCATGCTCGAGGCAATGCAGGAGCGCCAAGTTTCCGTTGGCGGCGTAATGTACAAAATGCCGGCGCCCTTCATCGTGCTTGCAACTCAGAACCCAATCGAGCAAGAGGGTACATATGAGCTCCCAGAGGCGCAGCTAGACCGCTTCCTACTCAAGGAAATCGTCAATTATCCAAGCCGCGACGAAGAACTACAAATCTTGAATTATACGCTTAGTGGTGCAACCACTTCCCCACTCGCAGACAATGAAAAGGTAAGTATTGATGATATTCAGACTTTGCAGCAATATGCCGAGCGCATTACGGTCGATGATTCAATTAAGAATTACATCATCAATATCGTTACCGCAACGCGCAATCCACGCGAACTTATCGATGCTGGCCTAGCCCGTTATGTAGAATACGGCGTTAGCCCACGTGGCGCCATTGCACTCATGAAGGTGGCTCAAGCTATCGCTTTAATGGAAGGCCGCGCATATGTCACGCCGGACGACGTAAAGCGCCTACGCTATGCGGCACTGCGGCATCGCATCATCCTCAACTTTGAAGCCTCAGCCGACGAAGTCCATCCAGAAGCAATTATTGACGCAATTTTCTCTAAGATACAGACACCATAATTTAAAGAAAGATAATGTAAGGTTCAGAAGAAAAAATGCCCGGCCATCTCGTAAAAGTTCGTAAGAAGTTAGACATCCACTCGATGCACAGAGTGCGCAATGTTTTGACGGGCAATTACGGATCGGTATTCAAAGGGCGTAGCATGGACTTTGACGATTTGCGCGAATATAGCTATGGCGACGATGTCAAAGATATCGACTGGAAAGCTACCGCTCGCTCACGTAGTGTTATGATTAGGCGCTACATCGCCATCCGGAAGCATAACATCCTCCTCGTAGCCGACAATGGAAATACGATGGGCGCACTGGCCCCGAGCGGCGAAACAAAAGGCGAAGTTGCGACATTTTGCGCAGGCGTGATTGCATATATTGCGCAGCACCATAGCGATCTTACTGGTATGGTTTACGGTAATCGAGACGAGAACACGCGCTTCGCTATGAAAGAAGATACGGCCTACCTCGAGAACTTCCTTAATCATTACGAGAAATCAATTAGTTTAGATAATCCAGATAGCAATCTTAATGGCCTTTTGTCGTTTGTCGCAAAGGGATATCGCGAGCGGCTATTCATTATCGTTATTACCGACCCAGATAACGCCGAAACGATAGATAGCGAAATCATTCGCAAACTAAATGCCCGCCATGAGCAGATGTATGTAATGATAGAGGATTCCCCGATTACGAATCCGTCGTTTCGCAAAAAAGATGTATACGATATCGAAGGACGAGTCCGATTGCCGCAGTTTTACCGCAATGATAAGAAGCTTGCTAAGGCCGAGGCGAACTACCGCGCTGCGCAAAAGATAAAGATTCAGAAGGCTCTACGCCGTTTCCGTATTGCTAGTACTTTTGTCGATAGTACAGACCACGCAATTCCGGCAATCGTTAAACTATTGGAGGAGCAAAAGCATGCAAGACGTAAGTGAATTGATGAATGGCCCATTCTACTACAGCTTCGTTTGGCTAGTGATTGGTCTGTTATTTATGGCAGGAGCAATTGCCGTAATAGTAACAATATTCTATGTCACGAGAAAGAAGGAAATTAAGACGCTCGCAAATCTAAAAGCGCAGAAGCCAAAAGTGATTGACATGGATGCATTGAAGCAAAAATACTTGGCCATGATAGACGAGGTTGAGCGCCAGTTTAGCGGACATAAAACTAAGGCATCTGTGGCTCATCAGCAGCTTAGCTTAATCGTGCGCCTCTTCTACTACGAGGCACTTGGCTTTCATGCGGATATCCTCACTTTAACTGACCTAAAAAAGTCAAAACACCTAGAGCTCGCACAGGTCATCGAAAAATACTATCCCGACGAATTTGACGGGCTCGAAATTGGCGCAGTCGCGCAGTCTGCAAATATTGCACGCGAATTAGTGAGGGGGCGACAATGAGATATACTTGGCTATTCATACTACCATTGATTGCATTCATAGCAATCGTCGCATACTCACTGTATCGTTTTTATGCCAAAAAACGCTCCAATAAGAAAGCCGTCATGCTAGCCCATAGCAAAAAAATCCGTAGTCTTCCAGAATACGAGAAGGCTCGCGTGCGCTATCGAGTTCTGATGACGTTGACGGCAATTGCTTTCGTCGTATCTATGCTTTCAGTGACAATTTCCGCTTCGCGCCCTATTTCAGTCGAAGTGGTCAAACCAGATTACGATACACGCGATATTATGCTCTGCATAGACGTGAGCGCTTCCACGAGCAGTACTCGGGAAGATTTACTCAACTACCTAAGTGACGTGATCACCGGTCTAGAAGGCCAAAGGCTTGGTATCACTATTTTCGCAACAAAGTCTGCCTCGTTATCTCCACTCACGAACGATTACGAGTCTCTAAGAAACACAATAGACACACTAAGGGGCAGCTTCTTTACTAGCACCAGCGGAAATAGGTTTAGTTATTATCAATATGTAGTGGGGGTAACCTCCGCCATAGGCTCTGGCGTGTTGAGTTGTATAGAAAACTTTGACGAACTACAAAAGGAAGGCCATTCTCAATCTATAATTATCGCAACCGACAATATGCAGACTGATGGCGATTACACCATGGAGCAGGCCGCCAATTATGCGAGTCGCTTCGGTATCACGCTGTATGGCATAGACACCGTAGAAAGAAGTACCGGCAGCAATGAGGACAGCTATACGCAGGCGTATCGAAAGGCAATAACACGCACGGGCGGAGTATATTATTCAATCAGCAAAAGCGCCCTGTCTGCAACTGATGTAGTGGACGAAATACTGAAACAAGAAGCCATCAAACACGAGAGCAAGCAGCAATACGTTCAGGCCGACTCCCCCAAAGTATATACAATTATCGCCGCAGTATCGGTTCTATTATTCTTATTATTAGTGTGGAGGATGGATTTATGATTTTGAAGCCAATAATACCACCAGTAATTCTGGTAATCGCGTTAGCCCTTGCAGTTATTGGTGCATTATATTGCATTTTCAATAAACGCTATCGCAGAAGCAGAAATTTTATCCGAATTTGCATTTTTATTGCCGTAATCGTCGCACTGTTCAGGCCGATACTGCCAAAAGAAGGAGATATTCAAACAGCGTCAAGCAATGCGGTGATTTATTTCATCGTTGACAGTACTGGCAGTATGGCCGCCAAAGACGAATCCGAGCGAGAACGCATCGAGGTGGCGCGAGACAATATGAACTCAATCATCGACAGCTTCGTGGCGCCAAAAGTCGGTATCTTCGTACAGGATGTTATTACATATCAAACATTACCGATAACATCGGACATGGGGGCCGCTAAGCAGCTCGTGAGCTCATTGCTTGTAAAGGATGTGAAGTCCAGTGAAGGGAGCGATATTAAGGCCCTAATCAAGAGCGCCTCGACACATTTTAAACTATACAAAAACAAGAATCCGGAAGCTTCGATGATTGTCTTCATTTTAAGCGACGGCGAAAGCCTCGGTGAAGACAAAGGAGAAAACGAATTAGCAAAAAGCGATTTCAAAGACGCGGCATACGGCGCCGTCATCGGGTATGGCTCAATCGAAGGTGCGCCAGTGCCGAACATCAAGCGCAAAAGCGGAGAGATCGACTATTACCAAGACACAGCACAGCCTTTCCTAAAGAAGAATGGCAAAACGATTATTTCTCATAAAAACGATGCGTTACTGAGAGAAATCGCGGGCATCTATAATTTTAAATACAGGGAGCCTAGTGATATTGATACGATAATATCGGAGGCGAAAGAGAAAGTGAATACTCCGACCATTATGGATGACACGGTCAATACGACTTCCGCATTCGAAACCTATTGGATTTTCATGCTAATAGCTGGGATTTTATTATTGATGGAGTTCTATCAAGATTTTAATAGCATACTAGCGGAACGTGAGGTGAAAAAATGATTAATCTAGATTTATCTTTGCTAGATCAAGATAAGAAGCGAAAGGAGCGTCGAAGGCATTTATTCCGTGTATATGCGATGCCGATTATCATCCTATTTGTCATTTCGTTCTTCTTTCTCTCTACATGGATTTATAACTTAGCATACCTGATCAGTTATACGAACAAGAACTACCCTATCGCCCACGGCGTTACGGAAACTAGATACCTAATAAATGTTCTAGAGCCGTATATTGCTAGCTACAATCAAGGAAACGCGCATATGCTAACCGGCGAATTTAAGAAGGCGGAAGATAGGTACACCGACAGCCTTAAAAACAACCCACCGGACAATAAGATATGTACAATATCCGAAAATCTATCACTAAGTATAGAAAAACAGGCAGACGAGAAGCTGGGGTTGGAGATGTTTAGTGAGGCGATTATCTTATATTCAAAAGCGGAAGCAGTTCTTTATACTCAAGGATGCGCCGGCATCAATGACGAGCAAGGGAAAAGCTATACGGCCGACGTCGCAAGAGACCGAATTATCGAAAAACGCGAAAGCGCCATAAATGCACGCAACAAGAGCGTCGATGACGACGATTCGTCCGATGATGGCCCGCGCGAAAAAGATATTACTGAAGAAGATCTAAAAAAGAATAAAGAAAATAGAGTGTCGCCAAATACTAAAGCTCTCGGGATGCAATTTATCGAGAAATTGATTAATGGCGCAACCTATGAATGTAAAGTAGACGAGGGAGATTACTGTTGGTAGTTAACTCTGCCGCTCGAGGCGCTCTATTTCTGCCTGAACAACTTCGTGGATAATATCACTAGCGAGACCGACGGCCTGTTCGTCGGTCTGTTTTCCCATCGTAATGCGCAGTGAGCCAGCAATCTCTACATCCGAAAGGCCAACTGCTAGTAGTGTCGGAGATTTTACGCCCTTACTCGCGGCGCATGCAGCGCCAGTCGAGACAAAAATTCCTTTGTCTTCTAGGGCGTAAATTAGCCTCTCTGCGTCTAGCCCTGGAAGAGTAATCGGCAAGTAATTTGCAAGTTGAACCTTGTCTTTACCAAGAAAAACAATTCCTGGTAAATCACTGAGCTTTTGGCGAAACATTTGCTTGAGGTTCTGGAGACGTTTACGCTCGCCATTTAGGTGCTTTTCTGCTTCGGAAATTGCCGTCGCAAAAGCGATTGTGGCGGGAACATTTTCAGTGCCACTACGAAGCCCCATTTCTTGCCCTCCCCCAACCACTAGTGGTCGCAGCCGGACATTACGCCCGACATATAGCGCGCCTATCCCCTTTGGTCCGTAAACTTTCGCCGCATTTAGTGTGAGCAAATCGACGCCGAGGCGATTTATTTTTACTTCGATTAGGCCAAGCCCCTGCGATGCGTCCGTATGGAAAAAGAGGGGAGTTTTCTCGCCCGCGAGCGCGCGGCGTTGGCGCTCTTCTGCCACGATGCGCGCAAGATCTGAGATTGGCTGGATGGTTCCAAGCTCCGACGAGGCTAGGCATACGGAGATAAACTGAGTCTGCGGCGTCAATTTAGCTTTAAAATCCGCTACATCGACGCGACCATTCTGGTCAACATTAATGATCTTATAGTTGCCCGCTCGTTTCGCATTCTCCAAAACGGCCGCATGTTCGACGGCGGATATGAGCACCTCGGCATTCTTGTTGGGTGTTATTAGCGAAAAAGCAAGATTAATAGATTCGGTCGCACCGGAAGTCATCACAAGGTCTGCACCCTTAGCGCCAATCACATGAGCGATATCGTCTTTCGCCTTCTCGTATGCGCGGCGGACCGCAACGGCTGGCAAGTAAGCAGCAGACGGATTAAAAAAGAGCTCACTATAATATGGAAGCATAGCCTCGAGCGCCTTGTCAGAAAGAGGCGTGGCGGCGGCATAGTCTAGATAAATCATGCCTCTATTTTATCATGGCGCCACATTTTTGACGGTAGTGTCAAATAGATGACTGGGAATATTGCAAAAGACAACACTAAGGCGAACGGCATTAGTAGATTGTCGAGGCCGGCAAGTATTAATGCTAGGGCGACAGAAATAGTCACAACGCGCCCAATCGACAAGAACACGCCAGCAATTGAGTCGATTTCGATTTCGTACGATTCGTTTTTAAGATGACGGCTCATAATATCCTGCAAACGCACAAGAGTCAACGTAGCATTCAGAAAACTCTCAACTATAGACTGTGTATATACATATAACGCTATAGCAATGACTGCGTTGCCGGGCAAGATAATTGCCGCTATAGGGAGCAATACTACTGGAGGAATTAGCGAAAATAAGACTGTTTTTTGCGCTTCTTTTTTGTGCTCAAGATGGCGATATACCCAAAGGACAACAATGGTGACTAGCGACGCGAGAGCGGTATAAATGCCCAAATCCAGATCCGAATTTGTACTTCTATAAATATTTATCTGAGCGATCATCAAATACGCAGAACTTGAGACAATAACACCGCGCAAGAACGAAAGATATATCATCCTGCGCATCGAAACATGTCTTAGCATATAGTGCATAACGTCAAAGATTGTGTGACTACTACCCGACTGACTAGGCTGCCGTTTCGTGGGGCGAAAGAGAATAGAAAGAAGAAGCTGAAAAAGAGAAATACCGAGCACGATATTGGCCGCAAATCGGTAGCTGGAGTTGCTAATAATTAGGCCCAAAATAACCGGTACGGAGATTTTTGCTATCTCGATCAATATTTGCCCCATACTCTTAAAACGCAAACGGCGGTCGTCGCTAACTTCTGTCGTGTCGTAATACATTTTTGGCCGCCAATACAGAACCGACTCGCAGGCGGCAAATATGGCAATAATGAATGGAAAATATGGAGCGCGAGAATCAAGAATCAACACGCAAATAATTTGGAGAACAGAGAAAAACATGCTCGCCCGCCAAGCTAAGAGCGTATGCTTACGAATCAGCTGGAGCAGTAGAATTGAAATAATGCCGATTAATGCATATCGGACGATACAGTAGACCAAGAAACTAACTGGCGAATCCTTGAGTGAGCTACGGATCATAAAGGCCATCAAAAAGACGTTCATAAATGCGGATTTGCTATGAAGTAGAACATCAACCGCAATCAGAACGTTTTCATTCGTGCGTAGCTTACGCAGTTTCTGAAGCATAAGCATATTTTACCACATTAGCGGTAACTCTAGTGGCTGTAAATATGCGATTTTACTAAATTGAGGTATGCTTTTGTAGCGTTGCGGAAATTCTGCAACTCTTCCCCTGCCACCTTGACATAGGTCGTATTGCTGCCGATTTGCTTATAGACGCCGTTTTCGCGTACTTCATAGCGAATCATCAAGCCATCCTCATACCATAGCCAAACATTTTTCTTGAGACAAAAGAATTCACGCGTGTGTCCTGCTTTAACTTCGCCAAAAAGTGTTCGGCCTAAAGCCGACTCGGCATTAATCAAATCGCGCTCAACCGCTTTGCGACGCTCATCTCTATTTGGCTGAGCCGCTTTTTGCTTATGCGCTTTTAATAGATGTTGTTTAAGACTTTGTTTCGACATGCGAGCACCTCGTCAGAGACAGCGCTTAATTCTACGTATAGTTTTTTATCGTCGTAGGATGCGCTAGTTGCGTATTGGACCGGCACGAAAGAAGAGACCGGCACGGTTTGAACTGGGGCAGTCTGCGCTACCGAAACCGTCGTAGAAGGGGCTGGAGATACCGGTGTCGAGTCCTTAATTATGGCAGGCTCAGCTTTTCGCTCTTCCGCTTCCTTGACGGCAGCTTTAACGACACTAGAGACGGGAATGTGAAAGGTAGTGTCGACATCTACATCGTTGTACATAATACGCCTCCTTAGATATTAAATAATTTTTCGGCATTTCGCGTGGTGATTTTGGCGACTTCGCCAGAATCTACCGCGTAATAATTGCATGCCCAGTCGGCTATGTTCTTCACATAGCCCGGCTTATTTATTGTACCACGAAATGGCTTTGGTGTCAAGAAGGGAGCGTCAGTTTCGAACACGATTCGCTCGAGAGGTGGGTGGGGGATGTTCGCAAAGGTGGCTAAACCATTTACGCCGAAGTATAGCCCCCTCTTCATACCCTGCCGGAGATTCTCTTCGCTGTCGGAAAATGAATGTAGAACAGAGGTTGCAATGTGGAAGTTATCAAAGATTGGCCAAAAATCATCATACGCATCGCGAACGTGAAAGCTTACTGGCAATTTGTAGTCCTGAGCAAGCTGAAGCATTCTTTCGAGTAGATGGCGCTGCCAGTCGCGATTATAGCCATCAAAATGATAATCTAGCCCGATTTCACCAATGGCAACTAGCTTAGTGTTTTTTAATATTCCTGCGGAAGCGCTTTTTAGGTCGCTCGTGAGCTTGTTGCTGTTTCCGTCATATTCATTCGGATGATAGCCATAGGTCCACCAAACTTCGGGATATTTTTGCGCAAAATCACAAGCCTCAGCTGAGTCGGCCGGATATGTACCAATTACGATGCATTTTCCCACGCCATTCGCATGCATGTGCGACAATGCGTCCTCGGGCGGAAGCTTAAATAATGCCTTATCGTGAATATGGCAATGCGTATCAATTAGCATGATTAGCCGCGCGGAGGCTCCCCTTCTGGTTCGTCGAGGAGTTTTTTGCTTTTAATCTCGTAGCGGCGGCCATTTACTGGCGAAACGAAGTAGTCTTCGCTGAGCAGATTAACAAACATGTTGAGGTCTTTATCATCCATGATAATAATCTTGCCGTCGTCGTCGGTCATGAGCTCGAGTTGCATTTCGTCGGCGTAGTCTAGAAGCTGATCTTGCTTCATCTCGCCGATTTCGACCGCCTGAAGCTTCTTTACGAGTGGCTTTTTATCTTCGAGAAGCGCATTAAGTGTCAATCCCTCTGGGAAGCTAAGGTTATAGGCATCCTGTAGCTCCTTAGCCTTTTGTTCAGAAATGAGTTGCTGCTTATAGTCGTACTGGAAAAGCTTTTCGAACTTAGACTGATTAAATATGACGATGTTGCCGTCTATGATGGCGGTTTCGTTGCCTTCTGGCACCTTGATTGCGACATCGGCCGTTAATGGCTCAAAACTCTCGCCGTTCAATTCCCAGCTAAGCTTCCCCTTGAGCGCTGAGCTGGCGGCCAAGCCCTTGGCAATATAAAAGGTTTTTTGTCCTTCGTCGCCAGGATAGGTGAACTTAGCCACAATACCTTTTATGCGCTTGAACTCATATTCGTTATCCGTAAAGAAGGCGATGTCTTTGTATTCATTTTCAATGAGATGAATGAGAGTTTCGGCTCGACCGACCTTTTCGAGATCGATGCGATAGATAACTTTGTCCTCTCCGTCCGAAAGCTCATATTCTCGACATTCGAGCCCTTTGTCTGCTTCTTTGATGACGAACTCAACCGCCTCGAGCATGAACATCGAGCGAATCGTCTGCATCAATACGTCGCTATAGCGTACTTTGTACGGAGTATAGTTCTTATTAAAGAGAAATAGTTCTACGGAAATATTATTTTTTACTTCATCGACGGAGTTTGCCCACTGAAATACGTCAAATTCTGATTGAGCAGGTGCCTGGCCTGCATTTTCTTGGTCCATATAGCCTCCTTTATTAACCTAGTATAACAGATTATTCTTTGAGTGCAGCTTCTAGCTGTGGGTCGATTTCTTTATTGATTTGCTCAAAAGTACGCTCAACTTCCTTATCCGGCTTGATGCCCTCGCCATCAATATTCTGACCATTTGGCGTATACCATTTCGCAACCGTAACGCGAAGCATTTCGCCAGCTTTCAGACTGTTCAATGCCTGTACGCTTCCCTTGCCGTACGTTTTCTCGCCAACTAGCTTAGCTAGACCGTAATCCTTGAGCGCGCCCGCGACAATCTCTGAAGCTGATGCCGTCGAGCCGTTGGTTAGCACGATGGTTTTGACACCATTCAAAATTGGTGCGCCACCTTCGGCGTAGATTTTTTCGTTATATCCCATTTTCTTGGACTTTTGCTCAACAATCAACTTTCCGTTCTCAACCCAGAGCGAAGCAACCTCTTGGGCCGCGGAGACATAACCGCCACCATTACCGCGCAGGTCGATGATAACTTTACTAACTTTTCGACTGAGCGCCTCTTGGGCTTTTTCGCGAGCCAGTCTACCAGTATCGTTATCGAAGCGGGTAATCGTAATAATAGCGGCATCATCTTTGTAATCGGAATAGACGCTGACGTTATTGATCGTCTCGCGAGTTAATTCGAAGCTCTTCTCTTCACCATCGCGCACAACGGTTAGTTTTACCTTTGTACCTTCCTTGCCGCGTAGCTTCTTGGCGACATTTTCAACATCAAGCGAGCTAATATCTTCATCGTCGGCTTTATAAATAATATCGCCAGCGAGCACGCCAGCTTTGCGTGCAGGGTTATCTGGAGTAGTGCGCAATACTTTCACCACGCCGTCACGTTCACCAATTTCGACACCGATGCCAGCGCCAACATCACCATCAAGTTCTTTTTGGAATTCGTCCGATTCCGACTTGGTCATATAATATGTGTATTTGTCGCCGGCGCCATTAACCAGTCCGCGTTTTGCTTCTTCGACAATCTTCGTCTTATCGATATCGCCGTCAAAATTTGCCGAGAGTTCGGAATAGAGTTCATCGAGCGAGCTGAAGTCGACAGATGTGGCAGTCTTCTGACCAAGAGCGCGATTGACGCCTTTCGAGATATTGTTGGCGTTAATTCCTACAACAATGCCGATTGCCATCGTGACAGCGGCAATAATAACCGTAGTTGCTAGATTAACTTTTCTTTCAGGGATTGGCGATGCGTCGTACAGAGAGCGCGTCGGATTACTTGTTTTTTTCGCAGTTGTTTTAGCCATAAGGATATTTTAGCACAAGGATGCGGAAAAAACAGATTAGAAGTAGATATAAACGAAAGCGCCAGCGTCCATCCACTGCTCGGAATAATCGCCTGGCAACCAATTGGTCGCCTCGTTGGCGTAGTTGTATTGGGAGATATAAACTCGATTACCACTGACAGCCTCAATCCAGACCGCATGCCCATATGGGCCACTCATGGAGATGCCGACTGATCGCGCTCGCGGAACATTGCTGACCGTATAGCCAGCCGCGCGCGCATTGCTCGGCCACTGCGAAGCATTACCACGACCACCCCAGTATGGCATATAGCCATAGTTTTGATAGACTTTCCAGGCGGCATAGCTGACGCATTCGCAAATATACATACCCCATTGATCGCCATATTGCGTGCCATTAATGCTTGCAGCTGGACATTGACCGCTGTACGGATAGCCGCCTTTGCTAGGGTCGCCGGCTGTGACATTGGAAGCGCTATAGCGTTTGGCTAGCTCGCGCAAAATGGACTGCTGCTGTTCTTCCAGCTCTTTGCGCTCATCTGAGGCCTTCTTTTTGAGGCTATTGTATCGAGACTCGTTGTTCTTGGTTTCCGCCAAAAGGCCTTGCTGTTCTTGTTCGGTTGCAGCAAGTTGCCGTTTCTGCGCATCGAGATCGGCAAGTATTCGCTCGGCCCGTTTCTTCTTCTCAATTAGACTCTCCTTGAGCGCCTTGTTCTCTTCCACAATTTGACTGAGCGTATCGGAAACACTACTCAGCTGCGCCTCTTCGTCGACGAACGCCGAAAAATTGTCAGCAGAGGCGATGCGCTCAATCGTAGAAATATCGTCATTATAATAGTACTGCGCAATGACGTAACCGATAATTTCGTAATTATCATTGATACGCTTCTGGACCGCCTCGATTTCTAGGACAATCTGATCATGCTCGGCCTGCTTAAGTTCGATTTGCTTCTTAAGCTTCACCTGTTCATTTTGAAGAATTGCAATTTGCTTAGAAATGGAATCAGCCTGCTCGGATAGGGCTTTGGCCTCTTTCTCGTAGCCCCTAATTTGGTCGTTTAGTTCGGAAATTTTGGAGTTTACTTCATTTAAATCTTCGCGCAATGTAGCAGAGGCAGGAAGTGACGTGCAACTAGTAAGAAGAATCGCCGCAGCGACAGCCAAGTACGAAATGTTGCGCCAGATTTTCATGGCTCAACTATAGCATAAGCGAAAAGATTTGGCAAGTACTCGAATTATTTCTGCTTGAGATACTTACTGGTTGCAAACATCGATGAAACAATGCCGATTAGGATGCCCGCCGCTATCAGTGCAGCGATAACTAGATACCAGTATTGAACCATGAGCCCATAAGTATCGTCAAGTACGCCATCAAAATGAGGCTTTAATCCATAAACCGCGCCATAGATTATTCCACACGTAATAATTGCGGCAACTATACCATAAATGCTCGCCTCGACCACGAATGGGCCGACGATAAACCAGCGACTTGCGCCGACGAGACGCATCATGTAAATCTCTTCTTTGCGATTAAAGATGGCCATGCGAATAGTGTTGAAGACGACCAAGATGGCGATTACGGCAAACACGCCAGCCGCGGATAGGCCGATTACGCGCACGCGGTTCATAGTCTCGGCAATGCGCTCGATAGTATCGCGATAGCTAGAAGCAAAGGTCGGTTTCTTTGTTTCGTCGAGCAGAAGTCGCGTTTCCTCGTCTTCGTTGACGAAGTTCTCGAGCACTGACGTTTCTTCTAGGTCGCGCATTTTTACATTAAGGGTCCAGGCAATTTTGTTCGGCGCCTCGCGCATAGCCTGAATTTGGTCCTTATCAGTGATATTAAACTGCTTGATTAGCTTATCGTTAATTCTCTTATTGGCCTCCTCTGGAGAAAGAACGCTAACTTCAACTACGCTATCGAGCTGCCTGATTTTAGAAACTATACTGTATATTTGGCTCCGGCTAGCGCCCTGCTTTAGATAAATAGAAATATCTACGCGGTTTGTTAGTTGATTGATGGCCGTTTGCATGCCGTTTGCAGCAATTAGGGTGGCCGAAAGAACAATCAACGTCACAATCATAATCGCAATGGCAGCTACGCTTAGCCAAGTATTGCGCACAAAACTTTTGACACCATATTTAACAACACGGCGACCGTTGCGCAAATGATGTTTACGCGTCTTCGTGATGCGTTTTAGGCGCTCTTTGCTAATGGCGGCAGTCTTTTTTGCCTCAATTAGCTCGTCTTCGATAGTCTTTTTCTTGGCCATAACTAGATAACTCTCCTTTTGGGTGCAGGTTTCACGTCAGGATTAGTAACTGGGCGCGAATTAGTGGCGCGGCGAATTTCCTCCGCGGTCGGAGCGGCGCGTTCAGTGGATGCGAGCGGTCGTTTAACAATATGCGTACGAACGGCGTCGAGGTCATAATGCCCATCATTCTTCTGGTCGCCAATGATTTTACCGTTGCGAATAGTAATTACACGCCTGCGCAACTGGTTAACGATTTGCTCGTCATGTGTGGTAATCAGGATAGTGGTGCCAAAGTTATTAATTTCTTCTAGTAACCGGACAATACCCCAAGATGTTTCTGGGTCGAGATTTCCAGTAGGCTCGTCGGCGATGAGGATTTTTGGCTGACGCGCCATCGAGCGAGCAATAGCAACGCGCTGGCGCTCGCCGCCGGATAATTCGGATGGAAACTTATGCCCTTTGTCCGCTAGGCCCACGAGTTCGAGTACTTTCGGCACGGTGCGCCGAATTTCAGCATTCGAAACGCCCACGATTTCGAGCGCAAAGGCTACGTTTTCGTAAACAGTACGATTCGGTAAGAGTTTGAAGTCCTGGAACACCACGCCGAGGCGGCGACGAAGATGAGGGATGTGGCGCTTCTTAAGATAGGAATAATCAATACCGCCGACCATAATACGACCAGACGTTGGCTTTTCTTCTCTGGTCAACATTTTTATTAAAGTAGATTTACCGGCACCAGATTTACCCACCAAAAAGACGAACTCTTTCGGCTTGATCGATAGAGTAACATGATCAAGCGCAGGCTCCTTGTCGCCTGGGTAGCTTTTGACGACGTCGTCGAGCAATATCATGTTTCTATCGTAACATAAGCACTATTAATTGTCCAAAAACGCTTCTATAAAATTGTCTATCTTTCCGTCTAGTACGGCCTCAGCGTCGTTCTCTTCATATTTTGTGCGCGTATCTTTGACGAGTTTGTATGGATGAAGTACGTAATTACGTATTTGCTGCCCCCAACTAGCGGATTCGCCGGCGCGTAGCTTGTCGACAGATTCCGCATTCTGCTCCTGCATCATCTGTTGGAGTTTGCCGCGCAAGATTTCCATAGCTTTCTCTTTGTTTTGAAGCTGACTACGCTCGTTTTGGATGGCAACAACGGTATTCGTTGGCAAATGCGTGATACGCACGGCAGAGTTAGTTGTATTAACCGATTGGCCACCATGGCCACCCGAATGATAGACATCGATACGCAAATCTTTGGGGTCTATCTGCACTTCCGAATCATCACGAATAACTGGCAGCACTTCAACCAGCGCAAACGACGTTTGGCGCAGATGGTCTGCATTGAATGGACTAAGCCGAACTAGGCGATGCGTGCCGTGCTCGGACTTTAGCTTGCCATATAAGTTAGGGCCACACATTTCCATAACGCAGGTTTTGATACCAGCCTCCTCGCCGGCAACGCGGTCGAGTATCTGCACTTTGACATGATTACGCTCCGCCCAACGTAGATACATCCGTTCGAGCATGCCCGCCCAATCCATCGCCTCGGTGCCACCAGCGCCCGCGGTGATTCTCAGTATCGCATCGTTATGGTCGTATTTACCCGTGAAGCGCAGTGCTTGGCGGAGCCCAGCGAAGCATTCTTCCATAGCGTCCAGCTGCCCGGAGAATTCATCAAGCAGTGAATCGTCTCCGAGAGCCATCAATTCTGAGATATCTTTGATTTGAGTTTTGAGCAGTAGCCATGGATCCAACTCGTCATGCAGGCCGGCAAGCTGAGTGGTCTTTTCGCGTGCATTGTCTGGATTATTCCAAATTTCCGGAATAGCCACCTCTTCCTCGAGTGATTGCATATCGGCGAGCTTAAGGTCGATTTCTAGTTTTTGCCAAGTGGCCTCAAAGTTTGTTTTAAGAGTGTCAAGACGTTTCTGAAGATCAAACATATCCCTATTCTATCAAATGTTACTCTGGTAATTCAAAAAGTGGCAGCTTTTCTATATCATAATCTGCAATTTTAGTGCGGCGAAGCTCGGTCGTATAGGCGCCACAGCCGAGTGCCTCGCCTATATCTTCGGCTAGCGTGCGGATATAAGTACCACTACTAACATGTGTGCGGATTTTTAGAATTGGCGAGGTGAAATTGATGACATCAATAGAATAAATGTGCACCTTGCGCTTCGGGATCTCGACTTCTTTCCCGGCGCGCGCTAGTTTGTAGGCGCGTTGGCCATTGATTTTTATGGCCGAGAACTTAGGTGGGCGCTGCTCTATTTCGCCAACAAAGCTCCTTAATACATCTCGTATGCGGGATAGCGGAATATCTGGTTTTTCGCTAAGGATAGTTATTTCGCCTTCTGGGTCGCCCGTAGTAGAAGTAGCGCCAAGACGAATGGTCGCCTCGTAAACCTTATCAAGCTTCGTTAGCTCTGGCGCCCTTTTCGTGGCCTTGCCGGCCAATAGAATCAATAGCCCAGTAGCGAATGGGTCTAACGTGCCCGTATGTCCGACTTTTATCTTGTGACCAGCCTGCTCGGAAAGAATACGGCGTACGCGAGCTACGGCCCCAAAACTTGTCATGCCAGACGGCTTATCAACAAAAATAATCTGCTCCATAGAGATATTATATCAGTACGAAGCAGATCTAGTGGTGACGGGAGATATTATTTGTATTTAGCTAGGAATGAGTCTAGATCGGACTCGTCTTCCGGGACGTCGAGGCGGTCATGGATGCGTCCGTTCCTAATATATAGCAGAACGGGCTCTTTTTCTTGGCCAATGGTAGTTTCGCGTGCGGAAGACTCAGACTTTTGCGCACCATCTGCATCATATTTATAGTGGTAAACATCGGCAATCTCGGCATCTTCGATATGCTCGGCGAGTACTTTTCCGAATTCTTCGCATCCTACACACTCGTCGTCCGACGCATAGATGAAGCCGGTCCTGCCGCTAGCAAAAAAGTCTACCACAGCTTCACCGTCTATGAGCGTAATGCCATCATCATCCTTTTTGCTGCTCGCAATTGCAGCTTTGAAAGCCCCATCGGCACTATAAGATGTTCTTGTCTCGAGCTTAAAAGAACGCACGAAGGCAATCGAGAAGATTAGCGTTACCAAAACCGCCGTGAGTATACTGACGAGAATACAGATTGGCAAAATACTACAAAGTGGCGCGCACTGGTCGACTTTTTTCTTATTCTTATAATTCATGATACGGAGTTCTCCTATATTGCTTATGTAGATTATAGCATACACAAAAACACCGCCACGATGGCGGTGTTGCTTTATTTAGACTTTGTTGATTACGGGGATTACGATAGGCGTATGGCCAGTGGCGTCAAAGAGAATATGGGTGACATCCTCTTTAATCTCTTCCTTCATCGTCTTAATGTCGTCGTCGGTCGAGATGCTGCGATCGGTCTTGGCGCGGAGATAGTGGCGAATCTTACCAATTAACTCTTCCGAATTATCTAGATAGATAAAGGCGCGCGAAACGATGTCTGGAGTCTTAATGAGGCGACCAGTCTTCTTGCTGAGCGTCAGAATAACAACAAAGATACCTTCGCGTGAGATATGAATACGGTCTTTGACGACAGCTTCATTAACCTGCCTGTCAGCATCGTCATATAGTTTATTGCCAACATGGATACGGCCATTTTTATGTATAGTTTGGTCTGGCATTAATTCGACGATATCCCCATCGTCGGCAACGACGATATTCTGTTTCGGAATACCAACAACATTCTCGGCCATTTCGGCATTGTGCTGCAACATATAGAACTCGCCATGATATGGCATGTAGTTCTTTGGTCGCATGTCGGTCACAAACTGAACGTGGTCTTCATAGTAGGCATGACCCGAGAGATGTAGCGGTCCAATATTAGTCAGGTGAGTTTTGCCGTTTTGGATAACTTGCGCACCCTCGCGCAAAAGACCGCCAACCGTCGACACGACCCTCGGCTCATTGCCTGGAATAGGATTGGAACTGAAGATAATCGTGTCCGTGGGCTTAATCTTAATATAGCGATGCGAGCCATTAACCATGCGATTAAGAACGGCGTTCATTTCACCCTGAGAGCCAGTACAGACAATCGTTACTCGCTCGTCCGGAAGCTTAATAATATCCTCCATCTTCATGATGGTGTCTTTTGGTACTTTAATTGCTTTGGCACGAAGTGCTACCTCAACGTTGTTGATCATCGAGTAGCCAGCAAAGGCCACTTTGCGACCACGCGCAGCTGCCTCCTTTAGGACAAGCTCGATACGCTTGACTTGGGACGAGAAGCAAGAGATGATTACACGACCATTAGCATAGTGATCCATCACGCGACCCATGTTGTCGCCGACATCAAACTCCGAGTGAGGATGCGTACCTGGCGTGTCGATATTGGTAGACTCGTTCAAGAGTAGAGCGTAACCTTCCTTATCGCGAATTTCGAGCAGACGGTCGTAATCAGCCGGCGTATCCATTGGATTCTTCTCGAAACGCCAGTCGCCAGAAAGAAGAATGTTTCCGTTTGGCGTACGAACCACAATAGAGGTATTGCCCGGAATGGAGTGCAAAATATGCACAAACTCGGCAGAAAGATGCTCGGATAGTTTGATATTTTCATGCTTGAACGGATCGACTTCATGGTAATTCATTTCTGGCACATCGGTCAGCTCCGACATCTGGCGTTTAATCATGCCGATCGTGAAGCTCGTACCGTAAATAGGTACAAGTGGGCCAAAGTACGGTAAAAGATGCTTGCAGGCGCCGATATGATCTAGGTGCGCGTGCGTAAAGAGAATTGCTTTAACTTTGTCACGATTGTCATCGAGCCATTTCGCATCTGGCACCATATAATTAACGCCCGGATAATCTTCGCTCGCAAACAGGGTGCCCATATCGATGAGAATTATCTCACCCTGATATTCTATGGCGGTCATGTTTTTGCCAATACCAATTTCACCTAGACCACCAATCGGGATAATGCGCACTGCGTCGCGATGTTGGCGCGCGGCCTTAATCTGCGCCATCGTCACCTGCTTGCCGTCATATCCGTTATAGCGAGACTTATTTACGGGGATGCCGATGATGTGCTGCGTAGCCTGCGCATTAACGTCTTGGCTGAGCATGCGCTGATGGTGCACCATTTCGCCTTTGCGGGTGCTGACTAGGAGATTAACTTCGCGCTTTTTGTCGGAAGCGGTCGGCGCAGCCTTAGTGGCCTTCGTGGCTTTAGTATTGCTTTTTTTGGTAGTTTTCTTTGCGACCGGCTTAGCGGAAGCTTTGCCGGCTTTTTTAGATGTAGTCTTCTTGCCACGTACGAGCTTCTCGTCCTTGCCGCCTGGGGCAAAGTTGGCGTTGAAATTACGCTTTTGATTTTCTTCAAATTGTTTTTTGATATCTGGTAAGCGCTCGGCACGCATCTTAAGCAATTTTGCTCTACGCGCAGCCTCGGCTTGCTTTTTATTTTCCATTTATCCTCTTATTTATTAATTCTATTATTGATTTCCCACACTTAAGGCACAATTCTCCCCTATTACTGAGGAGCCTAGAACTTATTGTGCTAAAAGTAATAACTTAGTGCTTATATTATAACAAAGGGCATATTAGCCGTCAAGAAAAGAGGCTCCCTCAAGGGAGCCAAGCAGTTGTTGCTGTTACGGCGTTTTGCTACCGAGAAAATTAGATCTCTCCTTTTTTCTCGAGCCTCCGTGCGCATTCGTCGCAGGTCGGACGGCGCGCCACATGTTTGCCGTCCTCAGTGACATACCAGGCTATTTTGCCGCATCCGCATGTATGCGAGGCCGCGTTATTGTGCTCATGCACAGAATCATTGGCCCTTCTCTGCCGTTCTTCATTGTTACTCATACTGCGCTACCTCCTTTTTTGAAACGACTATCGACAGCGTCACTGCATTACTTAATTATATCATATTTTGACATTTTTTGCAATATCTGATATATTGTAGCCATACAGATAAAGACCGGCTCGAAAAGAGGCGGTTTTATTAGTGAAAACGTAAAGAAAGGAAAATATGGATCTAGATTTGAAGCAAATGGTCGCAATGGTCGACATTATTGCCGAAGAAAAGAATCTGCCAAAAGAGACTGTAATTGATGTGATCCAACAAGCAATTGCAGCAGCATGGCGTAAAGACAACGGTGACAAGGATATGGATGTGCGCTGCGAGCTTAACTTAAACACCGGCGAAGCAGACGTTTATATTATCCGCGAAGTTATCGAAGACGATGTAGCCTATAATCCCGCCACCGAAATCCCGCTATCTGAAGCTAACGGTAAAGAGATTGGCGATCATGTCGAAGAAAAACGCAAGGTTGAAAGCTTTGGTCGCGTCGCTTCTCAGACCGCAAAACAGGTAGTAATCCAGCGCCTCCGCGAAGCAGAACGCGATGCCGTCCTAACGATGTATGAGGACAAAGTCGGGAGTGTCGTCAACGGAACCGTCGTGCGCGTCGAGCCAAAATTGGTTCGCATCGACCTAGGTAAAGCTACTGGCATTATGCCAAAAAGCGAACAGATTGAAGGCGAATACTACGCAGTTGGATCTCGCATCAAGGTTTACATCAAGGAAATCGAACGCAACGAGCGCGGTGCGCAACTAATCTTGAGCCGTGGCTCAGCAGAGTTTATTGAGTACTTATTCCGCCAAGAAGTGCCAGAAATCGAGAATGGCTCCGTAGAAATTAAAGCAATCGCGCGCGAAGCTGGTCGTCGTACCAAGATTGCCGTTGCTGCTACTATGCCAGGCATCGATCCGGTCGGTACTTTCGTAGGTGGTCGTGGCGTACGCGTTCAAGCTGTCATGAACGAAATTGGCGATCGCGAAAAAATCGACATCGTCAACTGGAGCGATAATATTTCCGAATACATCCGCGAAGCACTAAGCCCAGCCGAAATTCAGAAGGTTGAGACCGGCGAAGCGAAGAACAAGAAAGGCGAGACCGTCAATCATGCTACAGTTTACGTATCTAAGGACCAGCAATCGATTGCGATTGGCCGCGTTGGCCAGAACGTCCGCCTAGCTTCTAAGTTAACCGGCTACGATATTGACGTCGAAATTGCCAAGGCGCCAGAGAAAAAGAAGAAAAAGAACGTTGAGGATTCCCTACTTTCTGCCCTAGAGGAGAGCGAGGGGGACGATGCGGATGCCGCAAACGCCGAACCTGAATCCGAATCCGATTCTGAAGAATAGGAAGCGACAAAAAAGACCCCGCACGGCGGGGGCTTTTTTATTTCTTCCTGCACCTAACCGGTACTTTTACGCCGGCTCTTTGCATTGCTTTTTGTGCCTGTTCGTCGCCACACTGCTCGTCGTCTTCGTGACTGCCAGTAACCGTCATTGTGTCGCCATCGATATGGTCCACGATTGCCATTCCTAATATCCCCATTACGACTACTAAAAAGATAATGAAAAAAGTCCGGAGGATTTTTTCAACGGCGTGCGGAGTTTTTTCGTTCTGGTACATCTACCCTAATAATAACACTGTTTATGCTTACTTTTGTGCTATTTTTTGAGTTCAGCAAACTTCTCAGCCATGGTGGGATTACCGCGCGTTAGGCGTTTAATGGTGAGGTCTTCGGCCTTATTGTTTGCGAGGCGAAGGTTGTTCTCAGAGCTAAGAAGGGCCTCTTTGGTCTTTTGTAGGTGCGAGATGGTTTTGTCGATTTCGTCGATAGCAGCCGCGAACTTCTTGCTCGCTAGTTCGTAGTTGCGCGCAAAAGCTTGCTTAAAATTCTCCATGTTTTCTTCGAAATGAGTAATATCTATGTTTTGATTCCGCACGATTGCCAGCTCCTGCTTGAAAGCGAGCGAATTAAGGGCGGCGTTGCGCAAGATTGTAATCATCGGGATAAAGAGCTGCGGTCGGATTACGTACATTTTGTCGTACCGATAGCTCACGTCGACGATCCCTGCGTTATATAACTCAGAATCGGCTTCTAGCAGGGAGACTAGTACGGCATATTCGCAGTTTTTCTCGCGGCGATCTTTGTCTAATTCTTTCAGAAAGTCTTCATTTTTATGCTTCGTGGCAGTCGTTTCATTCTCATTCTTCATCTCGAACATAATTGAGATTATCTCATTACCCTGCTCGTCCATTTCTCGATAGATATAGTCGCCCTTGCTGCCTGTGCGCGCATCGTTATCTTTCTCAAAATACGCATTGCGGAACGCCGTAGCGCGGAGGCGATTGAACTCAGTCTGACAGTGCTGCTCGAGCGTTTCGCCAACCATCTTAGTGCTGAGCTTTGTCTTGAGGTCCTTGAGGCGATCAATTTCTTCATCCTTGAGCCTGAGCGCACCTTCATACTGTACCTTAAGAGCACTTTCGCGCAGTTTAGCCTCCGCATTTTTAGTCTTGAGGTCAGATTTAGTAGATTCAAGCTCCCGCTCGATAGGGGCAAGCGCCCTTGTAACGGCGAGCTCTTTTTCGACTTCGACTTGTTTTATTTTGGCTTCTAGCTCGGAAAGGCGCTTCGCTTGCGCGGCCTCCTGTTTTGCAAGAGCGAGATCGCGAGCGGCGTTTGCCTGCTTGGTAAGGTCCGCAAGTCGCGAATGCAGCTCGTCGTCGAATTCTTTGTTGCGCACTTGGTTTAAGATGTCCGCGTAGCTAGTATCGTCAACTTTGAATGTTTTACCGCAATTGGGGCATTTCAGTTCAGCCATTTCTCCTCCGTGTTTATCCTATCTATTGTAGCTTAACTTGACTGTTTTTGCGTTTTGTGATATAATGTAGTTATGCACTGTTAACAACTAGCAATCCTGAAGGGAGGGGAAATATGAAGGATTGGTGGAATGACAATAAAAGAAACCCGAAAAAGGCAGCATCGACGCTTTGGGGTTACGCGCTCCTCGTGCTGGGCGCGGGATGCCTCCTGTGGCTCTTGGGCGGAATAATGCTCGAGGCGGCACCAGGCGAGCGCTCTCTCATGGCAATAAGGTACGGACGAGCCCTGTTCAGTCTTGGCCTTGCGGCCACAGGAGCTTATGCAGTCGCATGGTTCCTAAACGCGCTCTTCGCGCCGAAAAGTCTGCACGCACCCTATCAGATAGGGTGGACGATAAACGTCCTTGCCGCTATCGCGGCTGTCGTGGCGAGCATAAAGATTCTCGCCATTCTTCCATAAACACGTGCACCGGGGAGCCTCCGCAAGGAGACTCCCTATTTTTTATTTCTTATCAAAGCGCGAAGAGATATTTTTGTAGAGTTCCATAAAAATCAGAATCGACAAGGCGGTAATAAATAGCCAAATAATCGCCCAGAACGGAATAGAGACCGTCTGTAATAGTTGAGAGAAAAGAGGGATTTCCATGGCGGCAATCTGTAAGAGAATAGTACATAAGATTCCAATCGCAATGAACCAGTTGCCTGATAATGGAACAGAAAAAGCGGAGCGGCTTTCGCTGCGACAATTAAAGACGTGAATGTTTTGGATGAAGACCATGAGGCACATAATATACCCACGCGCAGTGGCAATTTCGAGATGAAGGCTGTTGATTAGATAGTAATAGAAGCCGAATACAACTATCGTAATGATTGCTCCGGAAATGGCGATCTCGGTCATGAGGCGACGATCGAAAATTGATTGCTTGGGACTGCGCGGTTTTTCTTTCAGAACGTTTGGCTCGGCTGGCTCAAAGCTAAGGGCGAGGTCCTGAATTCCATCGGTAACCACATTGAGCCAGAGCAATTGCACTGCTACGAGCGGCATCGGCATGTCGCAAATAATCGCCAAGCAGAAGAATGCCGCCTCAGCAAGACCGCAGGAGATTAAGAAGAAGATTATTTTGCGGATATTTGCATAGGCCGCACGCCCCTCCTTGATGCCGGCCACGATTGATTTGAAATTGTCGTCGGCGATAATCATGTCGGCCGTTTCGCGAGCTATATCAGTTCCAGACCCCATCGCTATGCCGATATTAGCAGCCTTGAGGGCTGGCGCGTCATTTACACCGTCGCCCGTTACGGCCACAAATTCGCCTTGGCGCTTGAGAGATTCGATGATTTTGAGCTTCTGAAGTGGCGTTACGCGCGCGAATACGGTTTTCTCTGCTATGAAATTATCAAAACTATGATGGGTGCCCTTGAGAGCTTTGGCTATATCAGTGCCGGTGGCGACCTGTGCATCCGATTCGGCAAGCCTTAGATCTTTCGCAATCGATAGCGCCGTAAGTGGATGATCGCCAGTTACCATCAATACTTTAATGCCCGCTTCGCGGCATTGGCGAATAGAGGCCAGAGCTTCTTTGCGGATCGGATCGATAAAGCCAACCACGCCTAAGAAAGTTAGATTTTTGATTGCATGAGTGCCATATTGTTGCTGTTTCGGAATCTTGCCATTTGCGACCGCAATGACGCGATAACCTTTCTTGGCTAAATATTCGTTCTGTTGGTTAAGCTTCGTCGTGCTTTTGCCTGAGGCGAAATTTACTTTACTACAAAAACTTTGCACCACTTCAAGCGAACCTTTGACCGTACAATACGTTTCCCCGTCTTTTTCATAAAAGACGGCTGAGTATTTATTTTCCGACTCATACGGTATGCGCTCCAAAATTTTACACGTCTTCGTCTTGACGTCCATTTTAGCCGCCATCACTAGGAACGCTACGTCTATCGAGTCGCCAACTGGATTCTTTCCAGAAATATCCGCCTCATTATTAATCGCCCCGCAAAAACCAATCTCGGTGGCAAAACTATGGACAGCGCCAATTACTTTCCCTTTAGTGTCGTAGCCGGTGCCAGTAATTTCGTATTCCTGGCCGTTAGGTAACAGGATGCACTTAGCTGTTTGCTGATTTACCGTTAGTGTGCCGGTTTTATCGGATGCGATTACCGTGCAGCTACCGAGCGATTCAGCAGCATTAAGTTTACGAACGATAACATTTTGTTTAGACATTTTGTTGGCCGCAATTGTGAGCGCCATCGTGAGCGCTAGTGGCAAACCTTCCGGCATAGCAGAAACCGCAAAGGCAATCACCGTTAGCAATATTTCATGCCCAGGAGTATGTTTTGCAATCAGCAATATTGCAATAATAATCGCAACCGAAACGACCATGACGCTGATTTGCTTACTAAATTTCTCAACACGAATCGTTAGCGGCGATTTTTCATCTTTTGCCTCAGCGAGGCTGTCAGCAATCTTGCCCAGCTCCGTATCGAGGCCAATTTTAACGACATAGGCTTTGGCGCGGCCCGTCACTACGGTTGTACCAGAGAAGACCATATTGCCTTGATCCGAAATGGTCAATCCATCGCCATTGATTGGCTCGCTAGTTTTAGTCACCTGCACGCTTTCACCGGTAAGAATAGACTCGTCAACCGCAAAATTATGCGCTTCTATAATGCGCATGTCGGCGCTGATTTTATCGCCAGATTCAAGCAAGACGAGATCGCCAATGGTCAGCTCTTCGACACCTATTGCCGCGTCTTTTCCATTGCGGATAACATGGACTTCATCTTCAATGAGACTAGATAGCGCATCGGCGGTTTTATTAGCTTTATTCTCTTGATATGTGCCTATAATAGCGTCTACCAATACGATAAGAATAATAGCCACTGCGTCAACAATTTCGCCTACGAAAAATGATACTACGATTGCGATAAGCAGCAGAATGACGATAGGGTCCGCAAACTCGTACAGAAATATTTTTATAATGCTGTCTTTTTTCTTTTTGGGGAGAATGTTTTTGCCATACTTGCGCTGTCTGGCGGCTACTTCGGAATCGGCTAGACCACTAAGGCTGGTGTTTAACTCGCCTTCTAGCTCAGAAATTTCTTGCTCATAATAATTAGCCATATGCTTATTACTATATCTCATAACTGGCAATTTGAGATATAATTATAGAGTGAAAACAAAAATTAAGGTCAATTACCAAAAAGGTCTAACAAAGAAGCAAGTCCACGCCATGCGTCGCGCAGGGCTTGTCAATACTGCCGTAAAACCGCCGAGCAAGACCGTAAAAGAAATCGTCGTTGGGAACGTTTTTACTTATTTTAACTTTGTATTTTTAATAATAGCAATTATATTAGTTGCGGTTAGATCTTATCGCGACATCACCTTTATGCCAATCATTATTGCAAACGCATTGATTGGTATATTCCAGGAGATGCGCGCAAAAACCATTCTCGACAAGCTCACGATGTTAAACGCCCCAACCGCAAACGTAATACGTGACGGGCGCGAGAAGGTTATTAATGCAGAACGCTTAGTTCAGAATGACGTCGTGGTCTTCCGGGCGGGCAATCAAATACCAGCCGACGCCGTAGTACTACATGGCGATATAAAGGCAAACGAATCACTTTTGACGGGTGAAGCCGACGAGGTCGCCAAGACCGAAGGAAGCGAGTTGATGAGTGGCAGTTTCGTTGTATCTGGCGAATGTTACGCTCAGCTCACGAAAGTTGGCGCAGAATCATATATATCCCAACTTACTCTACAGGCAAAAAAGATTAAGACTAAGGAAGAGTCGGAGATAATTCGCTCACTCAACAAGATCGTTACAATTGCCGGCATTGCCATTATTCCAATTGGCGCAGCCATGTTTATCCAGACTCATTTCATTAATCATGTCGATTTACAAAGAAGCGTACAAGCGTCAGTGGCATCAGTAATCGGCATGATACCAGAGGGCCTATTCCTACTCTCCAGTATCGCTCTGGCCGTGAGCGCGATGAAGCTGGCGCAGAACAAAGTCTTACTTCATGACATGAAGAGCATTGAAACGTTGGCGCGCGTAAATGTGCTCTGCGTAGACAAAACCGGCACAATTACAGATAACTCCATGAGCGTCGACAGCGTCGTTCCTCTGGCTAAAAAATACACCCAAGATGATTTATTTGGACTATTGAGCGACTTTGCCGAAGCGCAAGCCGCCGACAATATCACGATGGAAGCAATGA
>CAMJLE010000007.1 GCA_946406665.1 uncultured Candidatus Saccharibacteria bacterium
GCAGAATTTTTGAAGATTGCCGTGCTATTCTATGGCGCATGGCTAGTGGCGGACCGCAGAAAGAAAAAGCAGCTCGATAAAAGCGAGTTTTGGATTCCAATGGCAACGATTATCGGGGTAGTGGCGGTAGTAGTGGCATTCTTAGAGAAGGATTTGGGCAGTACGGCGGTGATTTATGTGATGTTAGGTGCGATGATGTTTATAGGCGGGATGCCCTGGAAGCAACTGGGGGTGTTTGCTTTAGTTGTGGCTGTGTGCGTGTTTTTGCTTATCCAGATTGCGCCGCATCGGCTAGATCGTCTAGCGAGTTTTAATGGTCAGGGCGATGATTTTCATATTATGAATTCATTGATTGGCTTTGGTACGGGCGGGGCGCTCGGGGTCGGACTTGGCAACAGTGTTCAGACGACCGGCTATTTACCAGAGGCGCCGAGCGATTCGATTTTCTCGGTAGTCGGTGAAGCATGGGGCTTTCTAGGGACGGTGATAGTATTAGTAGTGTATGCGGTTCTTTTGCAAAGAGTTCTTGGCGTGTCGCGCCGGACGGAGGATGATGAGCAGAGTCTCTTTGCGCTAGGCGTTTTTGCGTGGATTTTGGCTCATGTTATAATAAATGTTGGAGGGATGTTGGCGTTAATGCCAATGAAGGGTATTACTTTACCATTCTTGAGCCATGGCGGTACGAGTATGATGTTCGTTTCGTTCGCTATCGGCATGACGCTACAGATATCTACATGGACAAAAAGAGAAGAGATAGATGAGAATACTAGTAGTAGGCGGGGGAAGCGGGGGACACGTTACGCCGGTAGTGGCCGTCGTACGTGAAATTTGGAAAATACGCCCACGTGCAAAGATAGATTTTTGGACTGACAAAAAATATTACAAGAATGCGCGTAAAATTACCGTCGAAAACGGAATGGACGTCGATATTAAGCGAGTGTCGGCCGGTAAATTTCGTCGCTATGCTGGTTTTGGCCTGATGGATTACCTGCGCCATTTCGATATCGTATTAAACAATATTGCTGATTTCTTTAGGCTGGTTGCCGGCTTCTTCCAGAGTTTGTTCCGTTTGATTGCGCATCGACCAGATGTGATTTTTTTGAAAGGCGGCTACGTCTGTCTGCCGGTCGGGATGGCGGCGCGTCTCCTGCGAATTCCGTACGTGATTCATGATAGCGATTCGGTTCCTGGCCTAACGAATCGGTTATTAGCAAAGAAAGCGGCAAAAATCGCGACCGGTATGCCCCTTAAGTACTACAATTACCCAGAAGATAGAGCAGAATGGACGGGGATTCCGATTAGCGAAGAGTTTAAGCCGGTTTCGGAGGCTAAGCAAAAGAAACTTAAAAAAGAATTAGGTTTTGATCCGGATCAGAAATTAGTCTTGGCGACTGGCGGTTCGTTGGGTGCGCAAGATATTAATCTGACAATGCGCGAAATTTTGCCGGAACTCTTAAAACACAGTTCGGTGATGTTGGTGGCGGGGCGGGAGCGCTATCCTGAAATGATGGACCTAAAAGAATATGAGAAGTGGGAAGATGGCGTGCTTCAGAGTAATTTCCGTATGGTTGAATTCTCGAGTGAGATGTGGAAGTTAATCGGGGCGGCTGATGTGGTTGTCTCGCGCGCGGGGGCCTCGACGATGACCGAGCTGTCGGGCATGGCTAAGCCGGTAGTAATGGTGCCAAACGAAGAGCTGCCTGGGCGTCATCAGGTGAAAAACGCAAAAGCCTACGAGAAGGCTGAGGCTGCTGTGGTGGTGTCGGATTCAAAAATGATGAAGAAGCCGGAGTTGCTACTGGAGGCGATTATGCATTTGTTGCGTAGTGAGAAAGAGCGCGAGAAGCTGGCTAATAATTTGCATAGCTTTACGAAGGATAACGCAGCGGAGAATTTGGCGAAGATGGTTATCGGAGTCGCAGGGCAGTAGTCGACGGTTGATGTATTTTCTAGAGCCCTTGTTTTAGTAATGTTAATCCGAATTCTATTAGCCGTCCGAAGTCATGATATTGCTTCCAATTTGCGTGGAGTGCATCGCGTAATTCTTTATATTCTGGATAGCTGCAATCTGGCAGAGTTATGATTGGTTTTAACTCTTCGTCAAGTATTACGGTTAGAGATTCTTTCAGTTTATAATAGTCATCGTCGTTTAATTCTGATACGGGCGAATTGGGATTCCGTCGCCAATATTTATCAACCTGAAAATGCTGAAGTTCGTGCAGGAATCCATCCATTGGCATGCCCCACAGTTCGTCATCGATTTTGCTATAGAGGAATATGATTCCTTCGTCATAAAATGCGACCATACGTGGAAAAGATGTTACGAAAAAAGTAAAGTTTGCGGTCGTAAGTGGATGTTCGGTCATGGTCGCGATTGCGTCGCAGCCTGCTTTAAATTTCTCCGCAAATTGTGCTTTGGCAATGTTGACGAACTGATTAAGCTCACTATCCGAAGCGTCGAGCTTTGTTTTTAGAAATGGCCGCAGGATAGGATCTGCTTCTTCCAGTGTCGGAATTCTTCTAATGCTGTCCGCCATCTTTTTGTCGGCCATAGATCTGAGTTGCTCTGCATTGTTTGAATAATTGGCGCCGTAATACCAATTCCAGATATCGCGCTCGATGTTGTATGTTAGCGTGTAAGAATACTTCGTTTCGTGCTGATTATTGTCCATACTGAATTATTGTACACTATAGCGGCAGTATTGGTTCTAAACATGCGAATGACTTGCTAAATGGCGGAGAACTTGTTAAAATATTGATACTGGTCACGTCGTCTAGTGGTTAGGACTCCAGGTTTTCATCCTGGCAATCGCGGGTTCGAATCCCGCCGTGATCACCACGAATTTATTTTTAAGAAAGAAAGACCCGTGAGGGCTCTTTTTTAAATGATGCATATTTTTTGATACCGCTGCGTTGCATGCGGTTTGCCATTTTTTCTCTGATAGGCGCAGTATATAATGGGTGGGAGGGAATATAATACAAAAAAGTATTGACTTTTTGTCAATAGTGTGCTATTATAAGTTTATTGCAACATTAGGCATGTTAAATTAACAAGGGGGTGATAGGCATTGAAGCCCGCTAAGGCATTTTCATAAGAGGAAAACTGCCCAATTAAGGGTATGCTTCCGATTAAGAGCGTCAACTTGTCATTAGCAAAGGGGGTGAATACGATGTGTAGAAACAACATTTAAACCTATTTGACGATCAGTGCGATCGCGGCGCAGAATCCGCGAGATATAGAATGTTTTTAGGTCCGGGGGAGGGGCCATAATATGAAACGATTACCGTAGCCACGCGCAACGCGTGGCGCCCGGTTAAAAAAGCAAGGCGCATCAACTTGGCCGGTCTGCCCGGGGGCAGACTTCATTGAGAGAACGAATCTGGGACTCCCCGTGTATGGGGCCCGCTTTTCCGCTTCGCTGTGTCCGTATAAGGGCGCAAATACGGACAAAGTTCAGGCGGCAGATTCGGCTCTCGATCATCTTGGTTGCCACGTGCTCATAATGTCCTGCGCGACGAGACGTGAGTAGCCAAGCTCTTTACTACGGGTGCCTGCACTATGATCTACGATCATACGTGCGGACACCCGGTTTTTCTTGTTTAAGAATAGCGCCTTTTAGCATCTGGCTTAAAGAGCTTATGCAGAGTGCTACCTAATGATATAATATGAGTATGAGTACTAAGTTATTTAAGCGCACTAAAATCTTGGCAACGGTTGGCCCATCCGTATTTGCAGAAGAGAAGCTGAAAGAAATGGTCTATGCGGGCGTGAATGGTTTTCGTTTAAATTTCAGTCACGGGACTTATGATGAGCGCGATAATCAGATTGCGATTATTCGTCGCTATGCGGCCGAAAGAGGAAAATGTGTAGCAATCGTGCAGGATTTGCAAGGTCCAAAAATCCGTCTGGGCGATATCAAGGATAATCATTACGACGTGAGCGCAGGGGATGAGTTGATTTTGGACTATGCTTGCAAGGAGCATGATGGCGGTAATGTATTGCCAGTACAGTATAATTTGGCAGAAAAGGTAAAAGTCGGTGAGCCGGTTTTGCTATTTGATGGCAAAATCGAGGGTATTACTACCGAGATTGTTTCAAAGACGGCTATCAAGATAAAGGTCGAAAATGACGGTTTCGTAATGAGCCGCAAGGGTATTAACTTGCCAGATACTGATATGGGCGGTGACATCATTACCGAAAAGGATTTGGCTGATATTGAGTTTGGCGCTAGTCGTGATTTTGATTTTGTGGCGATGAGCTTCATTCAGAGCGCAGACGATGTGGATAAGTTGCGTCAGATTATGGTTTCGCACGGTTCGACGGCGCAGATTATCTCGAAGATTGAGACGAAGAAGGCGGTCGAAAGCGATGAGACGATGGAAGAAATCGTCAAAGCTAGCGACGGCATTATGGTGGCGCGTGGCGATTTAGCATACGAGGCAGGAGCGGAGATTGTGCCGATTGTACAGCGGAAGCTAATCGCGCTATGTCGTCAGTATTCGAAGATTTGTATCGTTGCGACTCAAATGATGGGTAGTATGGTAGACAATCCACGTCCAACACGCGCGGAGGTCTCAGATGTAGCAACGGCAGTCTTGCTTGGTGCTGATGCGGTGATGCTTTCAGACGAAACGGCGAACGGTAAATATCCGATTGAAGCTATCAAAGAGATGAAGAAGGTGATTCTCTATACGCAGGACAACTCGAGAATTTTGCCGATTGACAAGGATACAATAGGCAATTACAAGAATTACGATGCGATTTCGCGCGCAGTAGTACGCTTGGCGGAGCAGATTGGTGCAGACTTGATAGCGGTGGCGACGAAGAGCGGCGCAACGGCAGAGGCGATTGCGGCACAACGCCCAAATATGCCGATGGTTTCGATAACGAGCAATAAGCGCGTAGCGGGGCAGTTGGCGCTAACATATGCAAATTCAGCCTATGTGCGCGAGTATGACGATAATTACGTGATTGACACTGTACAAGATTTAAAGAATAGTGGCTACCTAAAGCTTGATGATGACAAAAAGGAATTAACGGTAGTGGTTGTATCCGGCCTGGTTGACGAAGAGGGTGGAACGAACCAGATACAAATTCGAAAGATTTAAAAATAGGAGGCAAATAATGAGATTTCGAAAAAAGACAGTGCGCGATGTCGACGTATCTGGGCAAGTGGTGCTCGTCCGCGTCGATTATAACGTGCCGATTAAGGATGGCGAGGTGGTGGACGATATGCGGATTCGCGCCAGTTTTCCGACTTTGCAATACTTGATGCAGCAAGGTGCGGCAAAGATTGTTTTGATATCTCATTTGGGCCGTCCGGAAGGCCAGCCGAATCCGGAGTTTTCGCTAGCTCCCGTAGCAAAGAAGTTGGCAGAGCTATTGCCAGATAAGGATGTTCGTTTCTGCGATGCGACGGTCGGCGAGGCAGCAAGATATGCTGTAGATAATCTGCCACAAGGCGGAATAATCTTGTTGGAAAATCTACGTTTTTCGCCACTGGAAGAGGAAAACTCAGATGCTTATGCGGACGAGATTGTAAGCGCGACGGAAGCGGATATATTCGTACAGGATGGCTTTGCGGTAATCCACCGTGCGCACGCATCGACCGATGCAATTGCGAGAAGAATTCCGGCTGTGGCTGGGCTGTTGGTTGAGAAAGAAGTGTCGAGCCTAGAGGGCGTAATGACGAATCCTGAGCGTCCATTGCTTGTAATTATAGGCGGCGCGAAGGTGGAAGATAAGCAGCCGTTAATTGAGCAGTTCTTGCCAATTGCAGACAATATTGCGGTTGGTGGTAAAATTGCGGCCGATGGCTATACGTCAAAGAATGAAAAGGTATACGTAGCCGATGAGTTTGTCGAGGACGAAAATGGCGCTAAGCTAGATATCTCGCAGAAATGCGCAGCTGAGATTATGAGAATGGCTATTATGGCAAAAACGGTAGTCTGGAACGGTGTACTTGGTAAAGTTGAAGATCCGCGTTTTGCGAAAGCTTCGCTTGCTGTAGCGTATGCGATTGGCGAGAATAAGGATTGCTTCTCGGTAATTGGTGGTGGTGATACGGCTGGATTTATAGACTCATTGGATGACGACGATTTGAGCTACGGTTTAGTTTCTACTGGCGGGGGTGCAAGTCTAGAACTACTATCCGGTAAGAGCCTGCCTGGTCTGGAAATATTATTAAATAGCTGAGATTAGCAGGATGAAGCTACTCGGTGGCAGAAATAAAAAGCCTCAAGGGCAAGATGACGCACGGCGACCGTTGCGCCGCCAAAAGCGCGAGAGCGATAGCTACCGGATTGGGCGAACTATTGCAGGTGAGGCGTTTGCGGATGAACGTAAGGCAAAATTGGAACGCCTGAAAGAACGCAAGAAGACTAAGCGTAAGAATTTTGCGGTAGTTTTTGGTGTTGTTTTGATTGTGGTCTTAATTGGAGTGGTTTTTGGGCATTATATTGCCGATATTGCTGCCGAGAACCAAGCGAAGAGGGAGATAGTGAAAGTTCCGGAGCCGACCGTTGAGATTCGAGATGAGAACGCCGATACTGAAGTTAGTGCGCGCGTAAAACTATTTGTGGCGCGGTTAGAGGATGACGTGCGAGAATATGGGCATGCGGTAGATTACGTAGTACTACCGCTTAATAAGGTGCGCGAAATGCATATTTTTCTCAGAGACCGAAAAGAGTACTATAAGATGACGGTGGAGCGGGGGAGTGCTGTGCAGGCGGAGGATATGGAACGTATGATTCGCTATCTTGATAGCAAAAAGATTAATGCGACTTATGTAGACCTACGCGTGGAGGGGAAAGCGTTTTATAAGTAAAAGGAGAGGTTTTGCTTTTTGTAAAATCTTTCGCTCCCCCGAGTTCCCCGGATGTTCGGTTTTTGTTCGGTGGAAAATATGGCATAGCAATGAGTTTTCCGCGCAGGCGAATGTTCTTGCCGTAAAAAAGTAGTAGGCGAGGGGAGTGAAGTGGAAAAAACAATAAAACCGTGAAAAAGTCAAATATTGAAAGATTTCACGCGGATAAGACGGTGATTTTGGCATAATTAAGGCGTATAGACTCGATTTTAAGGTGTTAGTGTTGTAAATATGCGGTTAACTGGCGTACGGATTATTTCTGAAAGCGCTCCCCCGAATATTTATTTCCGGGGGAGCGCCCTGTTTTTTTTTGTGTATTTTTGTGACCATGTGAAGGTGTATGTATAGCAGTTATAAGATATTGGTCCGTTTAGTGGAGTATATTTATAGCTACGTACATAGCTTAGGCACAATAAACAACCGTATAAACCGTATCGGCCCGTCGCCACTATATATAAGTCGTAAAATATACATTGTGCGACATTGAAAATATCACAAAAAGTCGATTGTCCATACGTCTCGTTTATGGTTAGTTTTTAAGCTCGAACGGAATTCTGTCGTATTTGTGCCCTATTTTGCGCTCTAACGTGTTTACGCTGCTCGACTTAGTACTTATGCTAGTTTTGCAGTCTTGAGCGTCCTGGAGGCTTCTGGCGGCTTTGTCTCTTTATGGCGCGTGCGCGTTAATTCGCATCTGACTAGCCGTAACAGAGGTGGTGCTACTTGGTTTAAAGGGGTCGAACAGGGGTGAATAGTTGAAAAATATGGGGTAGGGGGGCTATTTTTAAAAATTGCCCTTCCCTAGTTCGGTTTTTGTTTTTATGCGGGTATATATTAATATAAAATAGCCTCAGCTAAATAGGAGAGGCTATAGGCAGGTGCTTTAGGAGGCGCTCTGTGCTGGCTTATTCTTGTTGCGATTATTGTTGCGGTTGCGGTTTCTATTGCGATTGTTGCGGCGCCCATTCGGATTATTATGGGTAATTTTGGCGCCACCACTGCCGGTTGATGTGATTGTTGGTCGTTCCGCGACGATTTCTTCGACGCTGTCGTCTGGTTCATTTTCTACGGTGGCCGGTTTGATGTTAGGGCTGGTTAGCTGCGTGGAATTCTTAATCGCTTTCTCGCTGAGCAATTTGCCAAGGTCTTTGAGGCCATTGCCAGAGTTAGTGTCGCCTTCGGCGGCATTCGGCGAAATCTTTTGCTTGCGGAAGTCTGCTTGCGGGGTAGCATCGCTAGGTACGAAAGCATATTGAGGTTTCTCTTTAGGCTGAGAGCCACGTTCGCCTGCTTCGCGCCCAGAATCGGATAGTACTTTCTTATACTTCTCTGCCGCAGATATTGTTTCGCGGATCTCGTTTTCGACTTCTTCCCTACCGCGTGCGTAAGATTGACGTGAATGGGCGACAATGCGTGGCGTGAGGTCGTTTGGTGGCTTAGGGATACTGAGGGTTGTAGCTGAGAATGCCGGTGTTTTTTCGCCATTGATAATCATCGAGACGACGAAGTGGCGGTTATTGAGATTAAGGAGGTCTTGGGCCTCAAATACTGGCTCGAATTGCTTGGATAGTATCGGTGCGTCGTCGGCGGAGACGCGGAAGCTAATTGAAGTACCGACGTTGCCAAACACGGCATCGCGTACAGACTCAGTCATCTGGCTAGTGTACTGGTTCGCAACAGTGAGGTTTAGTCCATATTTGCGCGCCTCGGAGAGAATAACGGCAAAGGAGTCGGTGGCGAAGTTTTGGAACTCGTCTACGTAGAGATAGAACGGTCGACGATCCTCGATATTTTCAATATCACTTCGGCTCATGGCGGCTAGCTGCACTTTGGTGACGAGGAATGAGCCGAGAATAGAGGCGTTGTCTTCGCCGATGAGGCCTTTACTGAGGTTGACGACTAGGATTTTACCTTCGTCCATGATTTTGCGAATATCAAAACTAGATTTTGGCTGACCGATAATATTGCGAATAATAGGGTTGGCCGTGAAGGCGCCAACCTTATTGAGCACTGGCGCGATGGATTCGTTGACCTGTTTGTCGCCCCAAGAGCCGAACTCTTGTTTCCAGAACTGAAGTACAGTTACGTCCGTACAGTAGGAGAGTGTATCTTTGCGGAATTCTTTATCTGTGAGCATGCGCGAAATATCAAGCAGCGTGCTATTTGGACGGTCGAGCAGGGCGAGAAGTGTATAGCGCAAAATATGCTCTAGGCGGGGGCCCCATGAGTCGCCGAACATACGCTTTAGTACGCCGATAACTTCTGATGAGATGTTTGGTTTGCGTGCGGGGTCGTAGACTTCGAGCGGATTAAAGGCCATTGGATATTGCGTATCGGCAGGGTTGAAGTAGATTACGTCTTTAATGCGGCTCTCGGGTATAAATTTAAGGTTGTCCATAGCGAGATCGCCGTGTGGATCAATGATGCAGTAGCCCTGGTTATGATAAATATCACTAAGAGCAAAGAGCGTGAGAAGACCAGATTTACCAGAGCCAGTTTGGCCGATAATATAGACGTGACGCGAGCGGTCGCGGCGATACATGCCGAATTGATGCTTGATGCCGCGGAAATCGGTTAGGCCAAAAGCGGAAATGTTTTCGTCGAAACTCGGGTCGCCCGTGAGCATTGGTAATTTGGCGGGCGGCTCGGCAGTCTTGCTGGAAGCCCAGACGATATTTGGCGTTTCGACGTTCGTGTGCGGCAAATGATAGACGGAGGCGAGCTCGGAGATGTTTAGGATGAAGCCTTCGTCAGTGAATTGGCGTTCCTTGTAGGCGTCGAGGGCGCTTTTATCGAAAGTCCCGCCGAGCATCTTGAAGCCATTTAGGTTAGTGGAGTTGTATTGCTTAAATGTACCAACGAGGGCTTGCATGTTCAGTTTTGCGTTCATTTCGTCCTGACCGACGTAGACGAGTCGAATTTTGACGGCAAAGCCGAGCTTTGTGGCCTTTTCTTCTGCCTTAGAGACGCGCGTCTTATCGCGATCGGATAACTCTACGGCAACCGGCTGAGCCGTGCCACCCTCGGGTGGGCGCCACAAAGCAGCGATGATTTCAGCAAACCATTGCCAATCAATATGGAAGAAGTCCCAGGTCTTCCCTGCTTTGACTGCTTTGACCCAGGAGTCAGTTTTCTTGTGCCAATCATCAGCAACTGGGCGCGTTAAAATCTGAATCCATAGCTCTTCGCCGCCGTTCGGATTAAGTTTGGCGAGCGTTCCAGTAATACCGGCGAGTGGGTCGACCTCGAATGATTCGAAAGTTTTGATCGGTAGGGCTTCATTTTCGGTTAAGGTGATCTCTGCGCTGTAAGAGATTGGGTAATTAATGCGTCGATCGACGTAATCTTCTTTCATGCGGTAGATTTGCACGCTTGGGTACTGGGAATAAATCTGCCCTTCTACGAATGATTGCAAAACTTTTGGTACCCAGACGAAGAAACGAATCTGGTTGCCACTGGATGCAATTTCGAAGGAAAGATGCTCTTGGACGCCACCGGAGTTTTTGAGCTCATTACTATCGCGCAGGATGCCATGCAGGGATGCAAAAAGCTGCTCTGCGGCGAGCTCTTTTTTATCGTTGTCTTTTGGTATCTCCATCATAAGGAGAACGCTGTCTACATTGAGGACTTGTAGGCGATTAATTTTGCGGTAATTACGGGCGGTCAAAATAATCAGGACAATAACGATTGGAATCCAAACTATGGGCATCATAAAAAAGTGAAGAATTTCCATGCTTCTATTTTAGCATAAAAGTATTGAAATTACTGAGGTAACATTGTGTTATTATCTAATTATGATTACCTTATTTGGAGCTCCAGGCAGCGGAAAAAGCGTACAGGGTGAATTAATTGCGCGAAAATATCGTTGGTCTTGGTATTCCTCGCGCGACATGCTTATGAGTATGCATAATAAGGATATTATGTATGCCCTCGAGCATGGGATGTTTGTAGATGATGAAATGATGAATAATCTGATGAGGGACGTAATGCGCCGTGCGCATGCGAGGGGTGTTGGGCGCGTCGTGTTGGATGGTTTTCCTTCTAGCTATCGACAGGTGCGCTGGCTGATTGATAATCATGAAATTGAAAATTTGACTGGTGCGATCATTTTACGCGTGCCACATGGGGAGCTATGGAAGCGACTTATGGAGCGAAAACGCGTTGACGATACGAGAGCTGCGATTGAGCGACGACAAGACCAGTACGATCGCGCAATTACTGGTATGATTCGAGCTCTCAGCATGGAAAACGTTCAGATCCGCGAAATAAATGGTATGGGTACGCCGCAAGATGTTCTCGAGCGTATCGATGAAGTTTTGGGCGAATGGGGATTAGTACCGCGCAAGCAATACGCCAAAATTTCTGAACACGTAAAAATAGATTACGGGAGCGAAGTGTGAAAATACGCTGGGAGAGTCCAAAAAGTGAAAAAGTAGAGGAATACCACGATTTAGATATCGGCTCCCACCCGGAGCATGCTGGGTCGTATCCGGATTATATGCCTACGGAGCCAAGCGTAGATAAGGGGGAGGAATATGACCCCGATATTCAAAATGAGCGTCTTGGCGAAGAGGTTTTAAAGTTAATAGAACGTCTCGGGTTAGGCGAAAAAAATGATAGCGAGCAAAGGAAGGAAGAAGCTCTTGCGCACTGTCGCGAGAGTGGTGAGCTGACGAGTGATTTAAGCGAAGAGGAGCGGCTAGAGGTTGCTTTTCAGTATAGTTCGGAAAGTCTAAAGTTGCCTAAGGGATTAACTGCGGAGGAGCGATTAAGGATTGGAATGGAGCGTGCGGCGGTGTCTGGTTTTATGTATTCCTTGAATCGCGATGGCGATAATGGCCGTATGCTAATGAGCGGTGAACTAAGCGAGGAAGAAGCCGCAGAGATAGCAAAGCGTTTTGCAGACGCGAGAGATTATTGCATAAAAAACGAAAAAGTACCCGATAACGTAGGAAAGTGGGCGCAGCGGAGGGTGGCTGTTTTTTACTGCAGAGCAAAGGGGAAATTGCCGGAAGGTCTCGATAAGGAAGGGCGGATGGATGTAGCCTCGGAATATACATTAGGTCGGGGAGAGAATGATGCTAGATGGCTGAACTATTTGCATGATGAGATGGAGCAAGATGAGAAAGAAGAAGTTGTATGTCGGGATTGGAAGAAGACTATCGAAAAAGGTGGTCTGCGTGATATGTCGCCTCCGGAAGGCCTAGGGCAAGAAAAGTTGTATGATTTAGCGGATTATTATTGCATGCGTTTTGACGAATTGCCAAAGTGGCTGACTAGTAAAGAAGATAGAATTGGAGTTGCCGTTAGGTATATGTTAGCTACTGGCGGCGCAATGAACGGAAGGGTGCCTCGAAATATGGCCGAAGAAGAGGCATTGGCGGCCAAAAATGAAGCTCTGACTAGAGAAATACTCGGCTGACGCTCCACTCGCTATTATTGTGCTATCTTGTAGCTATCGCGGCCAACTTTGGTGAATAGTTTTTTGTTCTGAAGATTAAGAAGAACGGTAGTTTCTTTAACCTTGCGTTCTTTAAGAACTTGCTTGACGATTTCTTTACGCGAAAGACCTTCGTCGCCGGCTTTCTTGAGAATTTTGGTAATAATATCCGAGACGGTTCCCTTTTGGTAACCCCAGCTATCAAGTGCATAGATACCGCGACCAATTAAGACAAAGCGAGGGTCTTTAATAAGTTCGTTATGGATGGCTTGGACGGTGACGTCTTTGCGTTTGAAATCAGATGAGCTAATGGCTTTTGCGATATCATTGAAATGCATTGGCTCTTTATGCTCTTCAAGCACGACATAGATTTTGTCGCGAATGTTTTTTGGATTAACGGTTGGCCACTTAGTGAGGCCCCATTGATTGTTTAGGGTAGAAAGAAGCTTGCTAACATGCGCAACAGCCTCGATGTGGCTTGGATGCTCGTAATTAAGCTTTTCGTCGAGCTCATCGATAGTCATCGGTTTTTTGTTGCTTTTGATCAGGGAGACAATTTCGTCGACTTTGCCGCGGATGGCTTTTTCGTCGCCGTATTCAGCAATACCGATAGCATTGTGGTATTTGTCGTTCTCTGGAACGATAGTAAGTGCCGGAGAGATTTCACCAAGGAAACTAAAGTTGGCTTTTTCTACTGCGCTTGGCTCGTGGCCGAGGATTTTTTTAGCTAAATCAGATGCGCGGGCGACGCGACCCATTTCGGTAAGGTTGCGAATCATCAACTTTTCGGTTGGTGCAAGTTCGCTGATTCTGCCTTCTTCGGCAGCAATACGGAGACGGATAAGAATTGCTTTTTCTAGTTGGCGAACGCGTTCTCGTGTGATTGATAACATTTCGCCGATTTGCTCGAGAGTCTCTTTGTGCCCGTTGAGCCCAAACCGACGAGAGATAATTTCCCTTTCGCGCTCTTGTTCGATGATGCTGAGACTACTAGAAATAGCCTTAGTAATTGTGTCCGCATTGTTCATGCCGAGTTTCCTTATTTTTCTCCGTCTATTCTTAGGTTAATGCTTGTTCTATTAATATAATAACATGTATGCAACATGTTGTCAACAAGTAAATATTACTTTCACTTGCGAATTATTATACTACATTTTTGGCGATTCTCCGAAAAAATATTATAAGACTATAAGCATAAGCGGAATTGTGATGCGAAGCTTGTATTTTGGTAGAGTTTGAGGTTTTGCTATATTCGACAGGCGGGCGGAGAGTATTCCGCAGACGAGTGTAAATTTGCATATTAATGATTTTATGGTATAATCTGCTTAGTTATATATCTTTTATAGGGAGGGATAAAATGAAAAAAATGAACCTTTTAAGGAGACTTAGGTCTCGCGACGTCGAGTATTGGTTGACGTCAGTCAAAAAAGACGGCGTCGAGTATGCCCTGCTTGGCTATCGTATTCCTGGCCATCCAGATGGCTTCGCGATTATGAGGAGAGGAAACCGACTACTGAGACCCGAGGATGTGATGAAAATGCATCGTGGGTGCTTGATGGGCAGGAGGCTAAATCTAGCCAGGTTAGGCTATGTGCGCATCTATGACGACGGTTGGGGCGGATGGTGCTTGGATGAGAATCTAAACATTACACCCCCGAAGAATAAGACTAGCTATATTGTCTGTACGGAGACGGGCGAGGTTTATCCTGAATTTTACGGGAGTCGCCATAGCACTCATATATGTAAGAGTGGATGCCCTGAGCTAGAGGAGCAGAAAGGACATTACATAGCATGCGAGTCTCCGCTTGAGTACAAGTACTGGTATTGCCTTGGCGATGAGGTATTCTTTACGGCGAGTAGGGATAGCGTAATTGCTGCGGCTACCCGGCTCATAAGGCAGGCCGAAAGAAAGTAATGGGCGCGAGGTGGTATAGGGTCGCACGATTAACGTGCGGCCCATTCTTTTGTGGTTTTATTTTTTGCTTTTTGCCTTTTTCGTCGTTGATCGACGCTTTGCGGGGCGACGCGTCTTCTTTGGCTTGTTGGTTAGATACTCTTCTGCCTGCTCTTTTGTGACGGTCTTTGGGTCGACGTCTTTGGGGATACGTACGAAGTTGCGCCGGCCTGGACCTTTGACATAAGGGCCATAGGCACCATTGACAATCTGGATTTCACCCCAGTCGGCAATGTAGGAATCGCGTTTTTTCTCATAGAGCGGTTCGGCTTCTTCGAGCGTAATAGTATATGGGTCGTATTCTTTGCCAAGTGGAATATTATATTTGCCACCTTTTAGGTATGGCCCGAATGGGCCGGCGGCTGCGATGATTTCGGCGCCATCTTTGGCGGTGCCGAGTATGCGCGGTAGCTGCGGTAGCTCTAATTGCTGTAGGGCTTGATCGAGGGTGACGGTTTTGACACTCTTGCGTTTTGGTAGTGGTGCGAAGCGAGGTTTTTCGCCGGATTCCTTTTCGTTTTCGCCGAGTTGGATGAAGCCGCCGTTCTTCCCTACCTTGGCGTAGATTGCTTTACCGGTTTTGGGGTCGTGTCCGAGGAGGCGAGCGTTATTGTAGCGTTCGATGCCTTCGCTGGCGAGAACGTCGCTATTGAATGGGCCATAGAAATCATGGAGCATTTTAACGCGATCGAGCTTGGCGTCGGCGATTAAGTCGAGGTCCTTTTCGATGTTGGCGGTGAATTTATAATCGACGATGTTCTTAAAATGATCGACGAGGAAGCCTGAGATTAATTCGCCAATTGGGGTTGGGAGAAGTTTTCCTTTGTTGGCGCCATACTTCTCGGTGGCATTTTCTTTGCTAATTTGGTCTTTTTCGAGTTTCAGCTCGATGACCTGACGCTCTTCCCCTTCGGATTCTCCTTTTACGACATAACCGCGAGCCTGGATGGCGGTCATAATGCTAGCGTAGGTGCTCGGGCGGCCAATGCCAAGTTCCTCGAGTTTTTTGACTAGCGAACCTTCTGTGTATCTTGCGGGCGGTTTGGCGAAACTTTGGCGCGCCGTAATAGTCGTGGCTTTTAATGTGTCGCCGACTTTGCATTGTGGTAGTTCGTTTTCTTTGATACGGCCATAAACCTTGAGAAAGCCATCAAAAGTAATGACTTCGCCTTTGCCGATAAATTTATACTCGGTCGGTGTATTGACGGTAATAGTTGTGGTCTCTATGCGTGCGTCTGCCATTTGGGTGGCGAGCGTGCGGCCGCGGATTAAGTTATAAAGGCGTTTCTCGTAATCATTTTTGCCAGCTGATTCCCTATTGACGTCGGTAGGGCGAATGGCTTCGTGGGCCTCTTGTGCGCCAGCTGATTTAGTTTTGAAGTTGCGAACTTTGACATACTCTTTTCCGTAGGTCGATTCGATATATGACGCCATGCTCGCGAGGGCCTGCTTGCTAAGATTTAGGCTATCGGTACGATGGTAAGTGATGAGGCCGGCTTGATAGAGTGCCTGTGCGGCCTGCATGGTGGTACGGGCGGAATAACCAAGTTTAGAGTTGGCCTCGATCTGCATAGATGCGGTAGTGAACGGTGGTGCTGGTTTGCGGGTGCCTGGGGTATTTTCGACGGCGCCTACGGTGAAGTTTGCGCCAATTAGCTGTTCGAGGAATGCCTGAGCATCCTTTTCTGTATCGAAATCGTGGTCAAGTTTAGTGTCGAAACCGAAGTTGCCGGATACTTTAAATGAGTATTTGCTAGCAAATTTTTCGATAGCCTGTTCGCGCTCGACGATTAGGCGGAGTGCTGGACTTTGAACGCGACCAGCGGAAATGGCACCGGGGACCTTCTTGCGCACTATGCCAGATAGATCGAAGCCGACAAGCATATCGAGGGTTTGGCGAGCCTGCTGTGAGGCGACCATATTCATATCTACGATGCGGGGATGCTTTATAGCTTCGTCGAGTGCGGTCTTGGTGATTTCATGGAAAGTAATACGCGCAGTATCTTTGGGAAGCTTGAGTACTTCGCAAAGATGCCAAGAGATAGCTTCTCCTTCTCGGTCTTCATCCGTTGCGAGCCAGATTTTGTCGGCGGCCTTGGCGGCTTTCTTAAGGTCGGAAATAACACTCTTGTGCCCAGGGTCAATCTCGTAAGTTACGTCAAAAGTACTCTTGTCGACCTTAGTATCTTTGCGAATATGCCCCACCGAAGCAAGAACAGTAAAATCTTTGCCGAGATACTTCTCGATAGTGTGCGCTTTGGCGGGAGACTCGACTATAACTAGATTTTTACTCATGTGCTATATAATATCATACAAAATTTCGCAAGAAAGCATAAGCTTGATTTTGTTAGTTTTTCATTTTTGCAGATGTTGGTCAGGATGCTATATTTATATTAATAAAAGGAGTGTGAAAAATGGATTGGGATGAATATTTCTTGAAGATTGCGGAGACGGTAGCATTGCGATCGAAGGATCCGTCGACGAAAGTAGGTACAGTAATAGTGGATGAAAGAAAACGGCCAGTATCATTTGGCTACAATGGTTTGATTCAGGGTGCGGACGAAACTAAGCTGACACTCACTGAGCGCCCGATGAAGTATCATTTCTCAATGCATAGCGAGATTAATGCGATTATTTTTGCACATCGCGATTTGACTGGCTGTACTTGTTATTCGGTGTATGCGCCATGCGTTGATTGTCTGCGTTTTCTGCTACAGGCTGGCGTAACGAGGATTGTGTACAAGAAGGCGCATGTTGAGTCGCATAAGAAGAAGGCGAAGTCGTCGATGCAGAACGACGAGACCGACAAGGCGATTATTGCCCTACTTGATGCGATGCCACACGTAGAGGCGATTAACTACACCACGGGTAAGACCTATAAAGAAGAGTTAACCGAGAAATAATTAAACCACCAAAAAGCCTCAGGTAAGGGTGGGCATCACCTGAGGCTATTTGGCCCTACAACACACCTCCTAAGGCATCCGGAGAACTCCGGAAGCGTGACCCACCTCACACATGGGGTCCGCCGGTTATAGGGATTGCTAGCTTTAGAAAGGCCTTTCTAAGTGGAGGTAATACTTTTCACTTCAAACTATAGGAGAAATTTGAAGGCCGAAAGGGTTTCTAAAGCACGCAACATTTGCTAAAATAAATTTAGCAACGTTATCAGTTTATTTAGGTGCAGTTTTTTGACCTTTTGGGCCAAAACTATTTAGATTATAGCACGTATTTGCAAAATATGCAATACTTTTTCCATCTTTTTTTGTAAAATCTATGCAAAATTGGGATTTTTGTTAAAGATATGATGGCATTTTACAGGGGTGAAAATGCTTATTGTTATTTTTAGGAAATATTGTATAAAATTTAGCATTTTTTGTGTTTTTGCCAGATTTTTTGGCGTGGCGCAAATGGCCAATCGTGTTTTTGGGCGTCGATTATGCCACTCTTTGCGTATATGTGCTTCGTGTCGTTGGTTGTGCTTGACAAATTAGTTCAATTATTATAGAATAGAACAATGGATACTTAAGTTTGAGGTATTGCCTCATCGTATTGTTCTTTTGGAGGTCGAAAAAAATGAAAATGAAGAAAGCCTTTACTTTTGTCGTCGATCTTGTAGAGGGCATCGTCAGCGTATGTGGAGCCGTATTGTCTCCGCTGGTGGTACTACTGGCCGCATATGGTATATGTCTGACTGTTGGCTGGAGCTACGATCGCATACCATTCCCTTCGACTATGCGAATGACATTAACGACATTCATGCTGCTTATCGGCATGATTGTCGAGCTGGCTTGTGCGGGGGTAATCGTCGGGATCGTGGTTGATCTGTGGCTGCCCTATGCGACAAAGCTTCCCAGCCGAGAGCTGTGGAAGGATGTGGTCGTGGCGGCGATAGCTCTATTGCTGGCGTGTATTGCGTTTCCCGGGCTCAGCGCTGCGCCCTACGAGATGTTCGCCATGGCTTCCTATATACTGAAGTTCGGAGTCGCCTTTGCGTTGCTTCTGTTTGGCGTATGGCATGCATCAGTGGCCCTTCGCGTGATTTATGGGCAATGGTGTCGTCGGCGGCGTAGAAAAAAATGACCCCATTTTTCTGGGATGGGTCGCTCCTGTTGCGGAGCGGCCCTATTTTTTATCTATAAAAACGGATATTTCTTTTAGGATTTCTGGGAGTTTTTCGTATTCTTCGCTAGTAAAACGAGATAACACGAAATCCGTATCGCCGATTTTGCTGCGCAGCGCGTCGTTAGCTGTACCGATGCGCAAGCGCGGGAAATCTTCTGTGCCTAGGTGGGTGGCGATTGACTTTAGGCCATTATTTCCACCTGCGCTACCCCGCTCGCGAAATCGGACTTTGCCGAATTCTAAATTGAAGTCGTCGCATATTACAAGGATGTCTTGCGGATGAAGTTTATAGAAATCGAGAATCGCGCGAATGCTTTGACCGACCTCATTGTAATAAGTTTGAGCTTTGATTAGGAGGCTGTTGGTTTCGTCGTTTTTGGCGATGACAGCGTTGAATTTTGGCTTGTTTTGCCAGTCTAGCTTGTGGATTTTGGCGTAAAAATCTAACGCCAAAAAACCGAGATTGTGGCGGGTAAAATTGTACTTACTGCCAGGATTTCCAAAGCCGACGATGATTTTCATAGTGAGATTGTAGCACAAATAGTTGACGCTTAGAGTTCCCTTGCTATATCTGCAAATTATGTTATCATATTAGTAATCTGTGGCTTTATGGCCGCGTAAGATAGTAACGCAGAGCTTATTGTCGTGAGGGAGGTGGTTAAGAAAATGCTCTACGTAATTAAGAGTTTTGACGTGCCGCGCGAGTTGTGCGGAATTGGAAATGAAGGTGTTGGATGGCCCGAGGGGCGTCCGTATCTTGACGCAGCTGATGGAGCGCTAAGACTTTACGAGATGGACGATTTAGACGGTGGAGGCTTATATAAACGCTATTTTTCTATGGCTCCTTGCAGATTAATGCAAAATACCGGCGAAGAACAGTTTATGCTGGAGCCTTGCCGAGAGGAAGATGATCAGAAGCTAATGTTGGTTATTTTGCCTGAGATGCCGCCGCGTACTTATGGGTTTAAGAATGCGGATCTTGTCGGTAGTGCTCCTGCAAAATGGAGCGACGGCCGATGCGAACGGCCGGGTTATCTACTGTTTCGTTTCGAGAGCGAAACAGGATATGTTTTTATTATCGGGGGTGGCAAGGAAGCTGTTATTTACTCGTGGACATCTTGCGTTCACGGCTGGCCAGACGATATTCGCACGTTTATAAAAGATTCAAGAGCTTTCTTTGCGAAGCATGACAGGGCAGGTAATGATGTCAAAAAATATGAGCTCATGGACGAAATCGCGAATAAGTTTAGGTCTATAGTCGAAAATTGTGACCTACACGGCGTACCGTTCCGAAAATCGGATCTGTTTGTCTTCTACCCCGGTTTCGTTCGGATGCGCCTCAATGCTGATGGCCTAGATATGGTTGACTTCGAATACAGCGAAGACGATTTAGCAAAGTTTAAGTCGTGCGTAGACGAGTTTAGTGATCTTTGCCGAGTGGCCATTAGTCCGATAATGTCGGCGTACTTTATTGGATGCGACGAACTGCAAAGAGGACGCCCTTTCGGCGAAGCTTGAACAATTAACTCTTGTTCGTTATCAAAATGGTCGCATTGTAGTGCGGCCATTTTTTGTTGCCCTTATTTTTTCGTATTTTAGTCGCGGTTTCGGAAGCTAAAGAAGATGGGGGTGCCAGTGAAGTCGTATGCCTCGCGGAGGCGGCGTTCAAGGTAGCGCTTGTAGCTCCAATGGAGCAGACTGAGGTTGCTGCCATAAACGACGAACCATGGCGGACAGGTGTCGGTTTGGACCATATAGCGAAGCTTGGGGTGAGTGTTTTTGAGGCCGGCTGGCGGATGAGCGGCTACGGCATCCATAAGTAACTTATTGAGGTCAGAGGTTTTAAGCTCGGCGTGGCGAGCTTGGTTGATTTGCAGCGCGAGCTCGAAAATCTTCGTGACATTTTTCCCCTCTACACTCGAGGTCATGATGACGGGCGCATAAGGGGCAAAGTTGAAGTCGTATTCAAGATCGTCGAGGATGGCGTTAGTTTCTTTGTGCTCGAGGTCGGTCTTGGTTAAGACTAGAATAATTCCCTTACCCGCCTTGGCGATTTCGCCGGCAAGTGTTTGGTCGAGTTTAGAGTGAGGTTCAGTGCTATCGACTAGGAGGCAGCATATGTCGGCTTCTTCGATGGCGGCAAGGCTACGCAGGGCTGAGAATTTTTCGATACCCACTTCCCTTTTGCCTGGTTTGCGTAGGCCGGCGGTGTCGAGTAATTCGATAGTTTGACCCTTGTATTTGATTTCAGTGCGATTGATGTCGCGAGTGGTACCGGATAGATTGGCGACGATGGCCTGTTGTTTCTTGGCGAGCGAATTGAATAGACTAGATTTGCCGACGTTTGGGCGGCCAATTAGAGCTATCTTAAGCACGTCAGATGCTGAGGTTTCTTTGTTTAGGCTGAACCCGAGCGTCTTGAGCTCATGGTCGATTTTATCGCGAAGTTCGTTTAAGTTTAGGCCAGTGGTTGCGGAAACACGCAATGTGTTCTTGACGCCCAAGCTATAGAATTCTTCAATTGGTAAAGCTTCGCCCATGTCGGATTTATTAAGTAGTAGCGTGGTTGGCTTGCCAGATTTGAGAGCTTTCTTGGCAATTAGCTTGTCGTCGTGGTTTGGGTATTTCGTAGCGTCGATAGCGATTAGGACAATATCTGCCGTAGCAATAGCGTCATCGATTTGGTCTTGGATGTGCGATTCGAACTCATCATCGGGATCTTTGAGTCCGGCCGTATCAATAAGGATGTACTTCCCCTCAACTTTACCAATAACATTATCTCGAGTAGTGCCGGCTTCACGCGCAACAATAGCTTGCGATTTGCGCACAAGGCGGTTAAAAAGACTAGACTTGCCGGCGTTTGTTTGGCCGATAATTGCTACTACTGGTAATTTCATGACTATATTCTAGCAAAATTGACAATTTGGCGCAAGTGTGATATAATTAGTATATAGTGGTTTTGCAATAAAAAACTGGTCGGCATGGATGCCGATTTTTTGTTCCAGGGTATATACTGCAAAGATTGGAAGCTAATATGGTTCTATTGACTAATGCTTGCGAGTATTTTATAATATCACGGTTAGTGTTATCGCATGCTATGGGATGGAGGTGATGAATCTAAACCATGCGATAAGGTAATGGACCTTTAGTTTTTTGCACGAGCGAAAGGAGCTCTAGATGAATGTAGTACGAAAAATTCTTGCCGCCGTTGAAGACCCGTCGTATCGTTTGTGTGCCCCTGGTATGCCGTTGGGGACGTATGAAATTCTGGAGGAGGCTTGCGCGAATATGCGCGCGTCGGGCCGACTTCGGATGGGGAGGCAAGGCTTTGCGAACGAGTTGACTGGCGTTATTGATAGTAGGAGAGTAGCTGGCTTCTGGACGAACGATGATGACATGAAGAATTGTATCGAAAATATTGGATGCGTTCTTGAAGCCTTATCGATGAGCAACGGCGACGATGAATTTTGGGTCGAAATCGTGAATCAGGTCCGGAGTAAATCCGAGCCGTACTGGTATGATCTCTACCAGGACTACGCGCCCCGCGATGAATGGCCGGAATGGCTGAGCGCATATGTCGGGGGTTGGACAAGGCGTCTGGCGCAATATGGCGCAGCGATTAATGAGACTTTTCGGAAACACTTCGAGGCTGCTTTGGCACGGAAGGTTTATCGTGCTTTAAGCGGCCCGTGCAACATTCAGCATGCAACCGTTAATTCCGTTATGGTTCAGGACATTATTGAGGAAATAGGCATGCGCGATTGTCTTCCTCCCGGTGCTCTGCCGAAGATTGCAGAAAAACTTTCGTATTGCCGCTCAACGGGGAATGCAATGTTTGAGCCTGTTGCATAAAAACAACAAAAAGCCGGCGCTTGTGCGTCGGCTCTTTTAATTATCTGCTGATTTGTTTTAATTGGCAATAAATGCGCCAACGTTGCCAGAAGCAGAAGATGATGATATAGATTAGTGTACCAATAATGCCGGCAAGGGAGTCAATGAAAACGTCGCCAATTGTGCCATTGCGACCAACGATAGTGAGCTGGTGAACTTCGTCGATGGCGCCATATGCGACGCAGAGGACGATTGGGTAGAGTGTAAGTGAGATGGTTGGAAAGATGGATGAATGCAAACCCTTGACGAAGCCCGAGATGGAGAAGCCGAGTGCGCCAAAAAGCACGAAGTGCGCAAAAGTACGCATTGCGGCGTTAGATAGACCGAAAATGTCGGCCCAGTAGAGTGATTTGTTGTTGGAATTGTCGCCGCTCATGTCGGAAAAAATCCAGATCAAAACCACGAAGAAAATTGGAAATATGATGCGCCAGTAGCGCCTAATAATATTCATTTTATATAACTCCCGTTCGGCAAGGGGTCATTCCCCTAGTCCTTAATAATATTATATCATATTTTTTCAGTTTGCAAAAGAGGGATGTTTCTGTTACAATACTAGTGCTGGTCCCGTCGTCTAGTGGTCTAGGACGTCTGGTTCTCATCCAGAAAATCGAGGGTTCGACTCCCTCCGGGATCACCACGAGATAAACTAAAAATGCCCGTAGGGTATTTTTTGTTTATCTTTGAGTGGTGTCCCGAAGGGGGGAAGAACCCGAGGGTTCGTCCGAAGTAGGAGCCGAGCGAAAGCAAGCGCTTCGCGCTTATCTTTCCGAGGCGACGCCCTGAGGTATAGTATTTTGCGTAGCAAAATACGCTCTCCCTCCGGGATCACCACGGGTATTTGGCCCGTTTTTACGCTTGAAATTAGAGTTTGAAACGGTTCTTTATGTCTATAAAGGATCGTTTTTTGTTGGTCGATTTCGAGGCTCAAAACCATTCTTCGATAGTTGGCTTTAATTTGCCCGAATACGTAAAGAAATAAAATTATTGATAGCTAGACTTATGCTAAAATATATCTAAAAGAAGTGAGGTATATATGAACGACGATGCGAGTCTCAATAATTTTATTATGGACTTGATTAATGAAAAGAACCTTCCTGGCTTAACCGACGAACGTAAGGCGGAAATTGCAAACGAAATGCAAGATTTGCTTATTGAGCAAATTAACCGTGCCATAGTCGATGTCTTGCCTGATGAAGTTCTAGATAAGCTCAACGAACGTATGGGGCAACCAGATTTCGATGAGGCAGAGATGCAGAAGATTGTTGCGGATAGCGGAATTGACGTAGAGAAGATAACTGCCGATACTCTCGTCCGTTTTCGTGCATTTTATTTGGGTACAGAGTAGTCAAGGAAGGGAGTTTGTAGATGGCGGGAGAATCGGGGCCACAATTTAAAGATGTGCCAGAGATTGAAACTGAAGAACTAAAAGTAGCTCTCATTAATCAAGATGAAGAATTAGAATCTCGAGCTCGTTTTGAAGGTGAAAACAACTTAGCGCACAAGATAGACAAAGGCCGTGGCATAGGTCGTCTCGTGATGCGCTTTTGGCAGAATGGTATTGCCAAAAATTACTATCGCCAACGCGAAATTAATGAGTCTAGAAAGCGTATTCGCGAGAGCCAAAAACTTTACTCGGAAGCGAGTGATAGTGAGTATCGTGAGTATAAACGCAATGTTTGCAAAACTTTTTTAATGGAAGCTGAAGGCGCGATTGACCCTGATCGTGGCGATCGACGCGAGTCGCTTAAGGCGACAAATCCTGGACTACATGCTGCCGTAAAAGACTTAGTTGAAAGATATGCGGATGGGCGCATAACTGATCGCGAGGATTTAAATCGAGAATTTAGCCGTATTATGGATGGCTTAGCTGGCGGCGAATATTCTAAAGGCAAACATCTATCGGTTAATAATATTGATGAAATTGCCATTAAAGCTCGTCATAACTTTGAGAACCTTGCTACCGCCGCCGAGTCTGTTAATAGCGAATTTAACCATGCAGAATCTATGAGCAAGGTCATGAAAGGGTTCGATGTTCTGTATGGTAAGCGCAATACTGACACGATAGACCCGCATTATAATAAGGTTGATAAAGTAGTAGATAAGCTGTCGCGAACTCGTGTCGGCTCATTAGTAAGCCACGAGACGCTCGCATTGGCGACTGGGGCTGCGGCGTGTGTCGCTACGGTTGCATCCAAGCGTGCACTTCGCACTGCTTGTCTCATCCCAGGCTTAGGTTCTGCTATTTACGCAACCGCTGAGGCCGGAGTGCAATTTGAGGATAATCGCGCTCGTGCGCAACGCGACGAACGCTATAGCCGCGAATATGACGGCAGCCAAAAAGAGCGTCAGCGCATGAAGGAGACTTTGTATAGCTTCCAGAAATCTGAAGACTTAAAGAATTCGCTTAATACGCGGATTAGTGCAATCAGGGATAAGATGGGCAGAGGCGAAGCCGTTACCGATACTGAGGTTAACTCTCTGTTTAATTTTGTAGCTAGGACTCAGTGGTGCTTGCGTCAAGAAGGTAGCAAGAATCCAGTTATTGCATATACTTCCGAAATAAAGGCCCCAAAAGAGCAATTGGAACTACTTAATGCTATGGTCGAAGCTAAGAAGCTTCTTGGCGAACAAGGCATGAACGATCTTACGAGCCGGCTTGATAAAAGCTCGGATATTATGCGCAATGTTGACGATAGTCTCCGCGAAAGTGTTGAAGAGGCCACCAAGAGAGCTAAGCGCGCTAAGGTTTTAACTTGTGCCGGGAAGTTCGGCGCCGGCCTTGCGACCGGACTTGCTATTGGCGTGATTGCTCAGGAGGTATCGGCCGCCTTCGATCCAAACGTTCAAGGTATCTTTGAGAATAGCGCAAATAATAACCCTGGTGCTAAGCTTACGGCTTGCTGTCGCCTCGCTAAGCGTTTCGGACTAAAAGGCGATGCGTCGCCCGTCTCGGCCTACATGGACGTTAATGCTGACAAGGTGATTGATAGCTCCAAAGATATTGATTTCGTTAAGGCTAAAGATGGCAGCTATACCATGATGCAAAATGGTAAAGAAATCGCTAAAGGCTTGGATTGGGACGAGGATACCGGCCGCTTAACTCAGGCGTCATATAACAAGTTAGCTAGCCAGGGCATTAAGATTGGAAATGGAAAAGGTGTTCGATTCCAAGTCCCTGGTACTAAAACTGAAATTGCGAAAACTTCAGTTAATGTCTCCGATATCAAAAAAGAGGTCGGTACAAATGGCGTCGTTAGGGCTCATCGTAGCTTTTGGTGGGATAATGACACCAGCGGTATTTATGAGAACAATGAGTTGGCTGGTTATAACTATACAGATCCTCAGACTGGACTTCATGGTTTCGTTACTGGCATGACTAATGCTGGATCGATCCATAATGGCAAGATGTCCGAATTTTCTCAACTTGCTCGTGACGGCAAAGTCAAACTCTTTATTTCCCTATCGAAAGATACGCAGTCGACCCCAATCGAAGTGACCGGCAAACTTCTTCGTAATGGTCAAGTTGCTTTCGTACCGGAACCTGGCAGCGCGGCAGCGGCCTGTTTTGACGCGAGTGGGAATTTTATCGGGAAATATGCCGAAATTGCCCAAGTAATTGGACAGAATGGCAGCGATATAACTTATGCTCCGTTCGCCACTGCTGTCGGTCGAGGGTTAGATGGTGTTGTACCAATGTTTAAAGAGCGGATTGTAGATACTGTGACCGATCTAGATGTGCCAAGTTATGAATTTACTTTCCCGGATGGTGACACTATATTGCCTCTGTTTTTCCCATTTACGAGACGCAATGCTATGAATGAATCTCGCATGCGACACGCAATTGAAGAGGCCGACTTTGGCAGAGGTAGACGCGGTGGCTACGGCTATGACTATATTGATTCGTTGGGGTATCAGTATACGGACGGCTACAGCGAAGATGGTCGACGCAAGGTCTCACGCGAGGAGTGGGAGCGTGAATTTGGAGTTTACTGCTCGCCTCGCGTTAAAGAAGGTAAAGAACTCCAGCTTGGCCAAGAGATGGATTACTTTGCCGAAAAGCTGAGAGAAGCTCGCGGTGATGACTATGTCGCAAAAGTTCAGCAAAGTATCGAGAGTGCCGAAAAGCTCAAAAATCTCAGAAGCGAAACTAAGGCCGTCATTACTATTCCTGTCTATTCGCTTGGAGAATATGACAATATTTACCACACTCTTGAGACTTATGCCAAGCAGGAAAATGTCAATTTCAATGAGTTTACAATTGCTCTTTGTGTGAATCAGAAGCAAACTCTTGATCAGCTAACTCCGGAACAGAGTGCCGCCAGGGATCGGACATTAGCCGAAATTGAACGTGCTAAGCGTGATTTTCCGCAGCTTAATATTGCCGACTTCCAGCTTAACGGGCACGGCGGTTTGGCTGACTTCTCTGAGTATCTCAGCGACGTTACGATGAGTTCAATCCAAAAGGCTACAAGCGAAGGTCGCGTCTCGAGAGATAGTGATATTCTGATTATTCGCAATGATGCCGACGTTCGTCATATGAGTAAGAATCTTGTTAGTTCTTACCTCAAATCTATGGAACAGAATCCGAAAACGCCAATTTTCAATGGCACAATTTTCTACGGCATTGATAAGGGAGCAGAAGCGCCAGGCTTTGCTTCAGTATCGATGATTGAGCGCATGGAGGATATGATTGGAGTAATCGAAGGCACTAAAGTCCATACGGTTGGTATAAACTTTGCCTATCGAGCTAAACACTTTGCTGCCATTCAGGGCTCCAATTTTAAGCCAAATGAGGTCTGGCGTAATTCTGGCATTGCCGGTTATGATGATTTGAAGCCTGGTTATGACCTCGAGGATGCCTTCAGCTACGCTTTTGACCGCCGTTGGAACCGCAGCGGTAACCCTGACGATCACGATATCATGGATCCGGATACTCGTATGATTGTTCGTGTTGGTGGCGCTAGCATCGATTCTGACGTCGTACGTCTCCTTACCCCATACGCTGATACTGATCATGGTGGACAAAGCGTAATGTCTGACGCTTATGGCCAAGGCGAATTTAAGCCACGTCCTGACCCGAGTATTGCGGCTAACTTCAGTGAAACGATTCCAGATCCAGACGATCCAGATTTTGAGACTAAGTTTAAGCCAGTTGCTGATCAGTTTGAGAGGGAAATTAGCTCGCGCCTGAATCATATTCACTATAGTGGCAGTCGCCTCGATCGAGCTATGCGCTGGTTCTTTGGTTTGGACGATATGGGCGGAATGTATACGATTGTGCATGATCCTAATTATCGTCTTCCTCATACGCCGGATCGAGAATTTAATGGTCACTTCTTTGAGTTGACCGATAACGGCAAAAAGGCGCTCGCGCGCGCGATACGTCAACGTTGGGGCGACGGAAGTGGCGGTATACACAATACTCTTCAACGAGCAATTGCCGATAATGAGTGGATCTAGGGAAGGCTAAGGAAACCGCCGGCTACACTCCCAGAGAATATCTGGGAGTGTTTAGTTTAATGTCTTCAATTAAATCAATCTATAATACGACAACATCGCGAAGGTTGCCGTAAAATGATTGCTGAAAGAATGAGCGCAAGATGGCTATTCGGCACTCAATTGAACGGAGATGTCTCCACCGTCTAGCTTTGGCAGATTGTCGATATGGCCAATTTTTGTATAGCTATAGCTTGTATCGAAAGATTCGTAGAATATTACGAGACAGTTATTGCCGAATAACATTACGTCTCCGGCTTCGATATGTTTCGGGCTATAAGTATTTGTCGGCAATGAGCTGTCTAGGTCGACGTATTTTTCGTTATTATTTAGATCGTTCATAGATACTTCTAGCGGTAATTCTTTTATGAGCGCAGAAACAGTGGAATTGTTTTCTAGTTTTATCTCATATTTTTTGTTATTTATGGTCGCATAAATTTTGTCCATTTTTTTAGTCTCCGTTTTGGGCTTACTATTAATCGAATCTTCTGAATTATTGGTGGGATTTAGGTTCGGATTAGCGTCTGGGTTATGGTTATTTATCAAAATCGTTGTAGTAACTACCGAAACGACGATGGCGATTAGAATGAGTATGGATATTGTTAGCTTCTTGTTTAGTATAGACATGTTGAATTGTAAAGATTATAAATGCTATCGAATACTTCCCATCCTATACTGGATGGGTGTATTTGGCTATTGCTCGTCGGCGAGTTACTTAAACTTAAATATACCCCTGATCGTTTTCGATATTGTACTAGAGATGGCATTGGTGACGCCACGCTGAACGCCGGTGGTGACGGTTTTCTCAATTTTGCCGCCAAGGCTATTAGCTTTTTTCTTTTCTTCAAGTTTGGCCTGCTCGCGAGCTAATGCGGCTTTTTGCTTCTCTTCTAGGGTCTTAGCGCGTTCCTCGGCTTTAGCCTGCTTCTCAGCCTCTTTGGCTTGTTTTTCGGCTTCCTTGGCCTCTTTTGCGGCCTGCTTTTCGGCTTCGATACGTTTGCGTTCCTCTTCGGCGGCTGCAGCCTTCTCTTCGTTATGTTTGGAGATTTTTTCATGCGCCGTTTCGCTATCGATAGCTTCATCATACTTGCCGCATAGGCTGCTATTGTTGATGATGCGGGTGCGAGTTATGTCGTCGATAGTGCCCATAGAGCTTTGTGGTGGCAAAATAGTGACGCGTTCGACAATAGTTGGTGTGCCCTTTTCGTCTTGGAAGGAGACGAGAGCTTCGCCGGTGCCGAGTTCAGAGATGGCTTTTTCGGTATCGAAGGCTTTGTTGGCGCGGAATGCGCCAGCCGCGGCTTTAACGACTTTGAGTTCGGTCGGTGTGTAGGCGCGGAGTGAATGTTGAACGCGGTTGCCGAGTTGGGCGAGAATATCGTCAGGGATGTCGGTCGGCTTCTGTGAGATGAAATATAGACCGATGCCGCGCGAGCGGATAAGCTTAACCACCTGAGTGATTCTTTTGAGGCGATAGGCGGGCATGCCGTTGAATAATAGATGCGCCTCATCGAAGAAGAAGACGATTTTGGGCTTCGGTAAATCGCCAACTTCTGGCGAGGTGACGAATAGCGTATTGAGTAGCCAGAGCAGGAATGAGGCATATAAATCTGGGCTCTGGAATAGCTCGACCGCGTGAAGGATATTAATCATGCCGCGACCATCGGCGTCGTTTGCGAAAAAGTCTTGAATGTCTAGCGCGGGCTCTCCGAAGAACTTGTCTGCGCCCTGCTTTTCTAGCGCGAGCAGGCTGCGCTGGATGACGCCGACGCTTTGCGTAGTGATATTGCCGTATTTGGTGATGTATTTGTCTTTATTTTCGGCGACATACTGCAAAGTAGAGCGAAGATCTGCGAGATTGATTAATTGAAGGCCTTCGTCCTTGGCGACTTCAAAGACGATGTCTAGATTGCCCTCTTGAGCTTCGGAAAGGCCGAGCATCATCGAGAGTACGTCTGGACCGACGGATTCGATAGTGGCGCGAATGGGGTGGCCATTTTCGCCATAAAGGTCCCAGAAGCGGACTGGGAATTTCTTGCATTCAAAGCCATATTTTTCGAGACCAAGCTTGTCGACGCGTTTTTGGACATTCTCATTCATTTCGCCTTGGACGGCGGTGCCAGCAAGGTCGCCTTTAACGTCGGCGAGGAAGACGGGTACGCCGGCATCCGAAAAGCTTTCGGCCATTACTTTGAGAGTAATGGTTTTGCCGGAGCCACTAGCGCCCGTGATGAGTCCGTGGCGGTTGGCCATATTGGGGAGGATTGATAGTTCTAGTTTGTCGGATTTGCCGACGAGAATTTTATCGTTAGTGTACATAATTAATCTCGCTTAATTAGTTTCATTGTAGCAGAGTTGCCAAGAAGGAGGTATGTTACAATTAAGCCATAAGGAGGATAAAAAATGGAGAATAAAAAACCGACCAAAGGAATTGCGATTATTGGGGCAATTATCCTTGGCGTAGTTGCAATTATAGTCTTAGTGTTGAGTATTATTAAATCGACGCAGGTTGCTCCTGGCGCAATAAGAATTACCCTAGACGCGGGCGGGAATGTAGCGTACCAGTGGTCCTATACGATTGATGATGATTCAGTGGTTGAATATACGGGCGTTGAAACAAAAGAGTTGGAACCGGGTATGGATGGCGGAGATAAGGAAGTAACTTATTCATTTAGGGCACTTAAGAAAGGCGAGACTAATGTAGTCTTTGAGTACGCGGACTCTACGGAGGAGGACGGAGAGATTATTGATGAAAAACGATACCATATAGTTGTCGATGATCAATTGAATATAAAAGTCGAGGGAATATAGGCGATATTTGGCGACCATAATAAACATCCACCGGCTTAGCCGGTGGTTTTTATGTGGACGGGCAGTAGCCCTCTTTTTGCTGGCAGTGCCCAGAGGCACATGTTTGAAC
>CAMJLE010000008.1 GCA_946406665.1 uncultured Candidatus Saccharibacteria bacterium
GCATACCAAAATGCGCGCACTTCCGCACTAAATAATGAAACGTTGCAAAAGATACGCCAGGACGAAAATGCCTAGCGACACGAAAGAGCAATCGCGCAATCATGCCTGAAGTTGCAGAACTCTTAATTCCAGATTGCTGCGATAGATATGCCGTAATAGTGAGCCATATCAATACCAATGCCCACCGCAAAACAAGGCATCTTTTATAGTTCATATTCTCACCTCCTTAAAGATCCATGCCTAGTACTATTATAAAGTATTTCTAAACAAAAAACTAAGATATCCCACCATACCTTAGTTCTAGAATATTTATTCCTCGTCGTTAGACTTGCGCTTTGCAATAAAGATGCTACCGACAAGTCCTGCAAGAGACATGAGGAATAGTGCAATGTGAGAAGAGATTCCACCATCGTAGGTATTTGGAGTGGATGGAGGTGTGCTTCCGCGACCATCGTAATACTTATTTACAAATACGATATCGTCCGCCGCATCGTCGGCTTCAGCGACTAGCTCGCCCTCATCATTGTCCGTTACGGTAACTGTAAACTCGAACTCAGTTTCGTCATAAGTGACATCCTTCAAGTTTCCTTTGAGCTCCTTAATCGTAACCGTGTAGGTGCCAGCCTTAGTGAAGGCAATCGCATTATCAAACGTAATGATGCCCTTAGCGTCATTGTGGCCAGTTGCGACTTGCTCGCCGTTTAACAGTACCACGAAAGCGAATTCTTTATCTTTCAACTCGCGGCCAAGCAGAACCTTTGTAGCTTGAGGCATATATTCCGTTGGCTTGGCGGAGTAAATATTCGTAATGGTCAAAGTCGTGGTTTCTTTGCCGCCAATCTCGACCTTAGCCTCGAGCTGCGCGGTTTCGTAATTATCGGTTACCGTAATGACGATAGCATGCGCTTCCGTGTCGTAGGTAAAGCCGGCCTGGTCCCCATTGACTTCGGTAACTGTATAGTTATAATCGCCAGCTTCTGTGAACTCCAGCACGTCGAAGTCGACGCCACCATGTAAGCCATTTGTCGTTACGGTCTTGACGTCTATGACTTTTCCTTCGCTATCTTTCAGCTCGAAGGTAAAGCTTCCGTCCTTTTGACTATTTGTCTGGTCGATAATCTCCTTATCGATGTGCAACGTTGTGCTTGTTGGCTTTGCGGTGTAGGTATTGATAATCTTACCGTTATTAGTATATTGAGCACTTACGTCCAGTGTGCCGTCGCCATTGTCTTTGATGTCAACGGTAACTGTAATATCGCCAGATTTAGTCACGCCAGCCTTGAGAGTGCCTTCTTCGGAAATGGTGTAAGTATAGGTTTTGCCCGCGTCGGCTTCGGTGTAGCTAAGCGTATCGAAGGTAACGGTTTTGTTGCCGTCAACTGTCTTTGTGCTTATGGTCTTGCCGGTAGAGTCTTTGAGTACAAAGTTATAGCTTTCTCCATCGAGCCAATCACGTCCGACTAGCTCCTTTTCTGCCTTTAGATCAATGCCGCCAGTAGCCTTGTAGGTGTTCGTGATTATATCGTCATTGGTATAGTCGGCGGTAACGGTGAGGCTACCGTTCTTGTTGTCTTCAATCGTAACAGTAACAGTAATGTCGTCAGACTTCTTCAAACCACCAGGAAGTTCGCTAGTTTCCTTAATAGTATAAGTGTAGGTTTTGCCAGCATCAGCTTCAGTAAAGTTGAGTTTCTTAAAGGTGGCAATTGGGCTGTTCTCGGTGACGGTTTGCTTGTCGAGAGACTTGCCGGTCTCATCGAAGAGCTCGAAATCGAAGCTCTCATTCTCGAGCCATGCGCGACCTTCGAGTTTCTTGGCTGCTTTAAGTTCGATGTCGCCCTTGGCAGTGTAACTATTAGTGATCGTGTTATCGTTATTCTCGCCATAGGTGGCAACCGCAGTCAAGGTGCCATCGAAGTTATCGGCAACTTCTACGGTTACATTAATTGGACCAGAGCTTTCGACACCATCTGGAAGTTTGGAAGTCTCCTCGATAGTGTAATGATAAGTGCCAGCCTTAGTGTATTTAATCTCGTCAAAGCTGACGGTTTCGTTCTCATCAACGATTTGTTCATCAATAACTTCGCCGTCGGAATTCTTAAGCGTGAAGGTGTATTGTTCGTTCTCCATCCAGTCGCGGCCGGTCAATTCCTTAGTGGCTTCGAGGACGATGCTACCGTTGGCGGAGTAAGTGTTCGTAATGGTGTCATTTTGGGTGTAGGTAACGTTCGCTGTTACGCTGCCGTCACCATTGTCGACTACTTCAATCGTAACTTGGATATCATCAGACTTCGCGAGGCCGCCAGGGAGATCGGAAACCTCTGAGATGGTGTAAGTATAGGTCTTGCCAGCGTCTGCTTCGGTGTAGTTCAATGCGGCGAAGCTAACGGTCTCGTTTGCATCAACAGTTTGACGTTCTACGACGTTGCCTTCAGAATCGATGAGGGCAAAGACGTAAGATTCATTTTCTTGCCAATCGCGACCATCGAGTACTTTCTTGGCCTTAAGGCTGGTGCTACCAGTAGCCTTGTAGGTGTTTGTAATCTTGTCGTTATTGGTATATTCGACGGAGATATTTAGCTTACCGTTCTTGTTGTCGGTAATCTTGACGGTGGCGGTAATATCTTGAGACTTTGTGAGACCCTGTCTGAGCTCGCCGGTTTCTGAGATGGTGTAAGTATAGGTCTTGCCAGCGTCTGCTTCGGTGAACTTAATCGTCTTGAAGGTGACGGTTTCATTTTCATCAACAGTTTGCGTATCGATCGTCTTGCCTTCAGGATCTTTGAGTTCGAAGTTGTAGCTTTCGCCTTCGAGCCAGTTGCGGCCAACCAATTCCTTTGCAGCCTCAAGGCTGATTTCGCCATTGGCGGTGTAGGTATTGGTAATAGTGTTGCCGTCTTCGTAAGTAATCTTGGTTGAAATCGTACCGTCATTGTTATCGGTTACTTCAACGGTTGCTTTAATATCGCCAGATTTAGTCATGCCATCTGGAAGGGTAGAGGTTTCACGGATGATATAAACGAAGGTTTTACCGGCATCTTCATTCGTATAGGTGATCTTGTCGAAGGTGACGGTTTCGTCTGCATCGACAATTTGCTCGTCTAGCACAGTGCCATTCTCGTCGAGCATCGAGAAGGTGTATTGTTCGCCATTCATCCAGTCGCGGCCAGTTAGAATTTTGCCGGCTTCGAGCTGTGCGGTGCCGGAAGACTTGTAGGTATTGACGATAATCGCTTCATCCTTTTCGTCCGGATAGGTCATGGTAAACTTTAGCGTGCCGTCACCGTTGTCGGATGCGGTAACGATTACGTCGATATCTTCAGTAGTCTTAGTGATGCCACGCTTCCCGAGGCCCGAAGTATCTTCAGAGATAGTGTAAGTGAATGAACCATCATCTTTGATTTCAACTTCAAACTCGGCAACTTCGCCCTTGCCAATCTCTTTACTTTGATTTTCGCCGTTACCGGTAAGAGTAAAGGTGAACTTTTCGTCTTCGAGCCAGTCGCGACCCTGAAGATCTTTCTTAGCTTTGATGGTAACCTTGCCACTTACGCTATAGGTGTTTGTAAACTTAGCTTCAGCGGTATCGTTCTTTACAATCGTACCGGTATCGCCAGACTTAGAGGTCTTAAAACCAGCAACGCTAGCTTCGGTGACTTCATAGTATGCACCCTCTGGGAGCTTGTCGATTTCGATCGATTCGCCATCTTTTAGCTTGATGGTGCCGCCTGACTTAATCGTGCCAGACTTAGAGCCGCTATATTTATAGCTGCCAGTCAATTCTTTGGTCTTATTTGCGTTGCTATAGAGCTTAACGGTGAACTCGAATTCATTGCTCTTCGCGTTTTTCTCATCACCGCTAGTAACATTGACGGTCTTAGAAATCTTCAATTTACCAGAGGTATATTTGTTGGTAATAGTCGCAGCTGCGGCAGCGTTGCCAACTACTGCGTAGTAAGTCTTGCCGTTCAGCTCGGTGGTGTTCTCGTAATTGTGATAGTTCGAGTCTGAACCATTCGATATCTGGTAGCTAATACCGTTCTGCTCGTAGCCAGTCGGGATATTATCCTCTTCGACATAGAACAGAGTGCCATTATGTACGTTGACAACGCGAATAGTATCTTGTGCGTAGATATTGGCGTCGATTAATCCGCTACCACGAATATGTTCGGAGCGGTAACCGGTTAAGGCGCCGGTGTCATCTTTGACTTCTTCTGTACAGTTGTCGTGTGCGGTCGTACAGTAGATGCGATAGTCATAGCTATATGCTTTGCCGTCGGAGTCGACCAGATGGGCTTTAATATTGAATTTTTCGCTGACTTCGTTAGCTGCAACGGCGTGGCCTTCTTCGTCTACGACTTGTTTCTGGATATTAATACCACCTTTTAGAGTGTTCGTAGCGGAAATGGTTGACATTTCTTTAGCGGATTCGACTCCGGTAATTTTGTCGCCATCCATTGTAAATTTAACATTCATCAAAACGCCATCGACTAGCATTGGGTGATAAATGTAATTCGTGAGCTCAAAGTGACCGTTAATGTCTTTCTCGCCGAACTTATATTCGTGTCCAGTGTTGAGAATGGCATACTTCTTACCATTCATGGTAATTACGCCATTATGAGCGTTCTCATTGTAGGCCGGATGGCCTTCGCTAACCATTAAGCCTGGAGCAATGAAAATATCGCCAGAAGTCCAAGTGTTGCCAGATTGATTGCTAATCTTAATACCTTTTTCGGAATCAGTAGTAAGGTTTGCATATTTAGTATATTCAATCTCTTTACCATCTTCGTAGAATTGAAGATAAATGTCGCCAACCTCTTCTTCGCGTTGCTTTGGATCAAGAGAGTCTTCCCATAGCTTTTGCAGGGCTACCTTTTCGCTATAGAGGTCTACTGGGTCTGGGTTTGTAATATCGACTGTCTTCGGATCAGAAGTTGTCGTGGTAGGAACACCGTCGACCGTAGTTGTAGTGATAGTTTGGTAGGTTAAGGTTGGGTAATCGGTGTTAGTCTTGAGTGTATACGAATCACCTTTCTTGAAGATTTGTGCTTTTTGACTATCGTTCAAATTGTCGTATTTGACAACTCCGTTATTTAGGTCGGCAATCAGGTCCAACGCTTCTTGGCTTGGATAAACTACGAAGCTGACCGTTGCAGTTTCGCCATCACCAAGCAAAGTATCGCCGAGATCCCAAGTAACCTTGCCGTTTTGATATTTTGCTTCTGGTGCATTTGTCCAGGTATCGCCATTCTTTGTGTAAGTAAAGCCATCAGCTGTACCTTCGATATCGACAGAAGTCATGGCGGTAATACCATCATCGAAGCTTAAGCCGGTAAGAGAAAGACTATTAGTAATAGCCTGTGCGATATCATCGAAAGCGGCTTCAAGCGCTTCTTGATCGGTTGCGTCTTTGTAGATGGCCTGACTATTCAAGTTCTGCATGTTGGAAGCGTCGCCAAATACGCCGACAGAGTATAGTTTCTTGCCTGCGTTAACGATTGTGGAGGCTACGGCCTGAGCGTCGGATAAGTTCCATCCGTGAGGGTCGCTATTGCCGCTGCCATGAACACCGTTTGGCGCGTTGTTATTGTCGTCATCATCGCTACAGTTTCTGCCAGTACAGTGCTTAGTCGTACGGAAAGTTGGGTTACCGTCCGATACGAAGATAACGTAAGTAGTGTCATTATCTTGGAAGTTTACGTTATTAGCTGCATTTAATGCGGCTTCCCAGTTGGTGCCACCATTAATGCCGTCTTTTGGTTTTGCGGCATCTACCCAGTTTGAGAAAGTAGTTTTTGATGTAGTAGGAGTAGTGTGAGTCGTACTTGTATTGACGGTCGTAGCGAAGTCGATGAAGGCAATTTCTACCATGTCGTTTGCTGCGCCGTTCTTGCCGTTAAAATCGAGAAGTTTATTGCCGAGTGATTTAAGTGCGCTGTCTGCTACTGAGTAGCGTGTCTTAGTGCTTGTGTTTACACTATAGCGTGGACCATCATACTCGTCATAATGAGTACAGTTGCCAAACAAGTTAGTATCGGAACAATAATAAACGGTGTTGTGATTATCGCTATTGCCGACGGCAATATAATTATAGCCACTACGGTAATATAACTGCATGTAATTATTTGTGTTGACTGTGGTGCCATTCGGAATTGAATAGCCGTATCGACCATACTGCGTGGATGGCTCTGGATATTTCATACTACCGGACGTATCGTAAATAACTACGACATTAGCTTTAGTACTATCGTCCGATTGCGATGATCGACCAGTCACACTCAGCGTCAATGTATATGTGCCATCGCCATTATCTGTTAATGTTTTACTCCTTTTTGGGGCGTCATCAGGTTCGCCTTCGGCATAGGCGTTCAATAGAAGACCGTTTCCCATCGGTGCAACAGTGCTGACGATCATCAAGAAAGCGGCAGCTATGTTGCGGAATCTACTCTTAAGACTCACTTCTTTACTCCTTGTTATTTTATTCTTCGCCCCATACAAAAAGGGCAGTTAACGACAAAATATCGCAATCGTGTTGTATTTGCAAGCAAAAGCGTATTATTATATAGTATGCAACTTATGGTTAAAAAAATTGTTCAGGTCCATTTATTGTTGTGTATTTTACAACACGACAGGAATATGCCCCTTTTGAACAATCAAAACGGTTGTATTTGACGAATAGTAATAAATATGGTATTATTAAATCGGAGTTTCGTAGTAGTTTCATATACATAGAAAGGGAGGTGCTGAAAGATATGGTATATTCAAATACTACAGTAATTCATGTTCCGTCGGAGTCTTATGCTAGTATTTGGCTTGGCGGAGAAAAAGGCCATGACGAGGCAATCGAGTTGTCGGTTTCGCCTGGGCTGAAGCTTGAGGCAGGCGTAAATTATACGCAATGTGCTTTGAGAAAAATCAAAGACCGTTGCTTCGAATTTGTCGCCTCCGGCGATCGGTATCCTTTCCAACTCATTCTCTCAACGCGACGCGCGGATGGAGCGCGACAAGGCAAAAAGGCGCGTATCCTCGCCCCGGGCGACGGAACGCGTTTTACGATCCTCGCGTCCGCCTCCGGAGTAGACGAAAGAGGCGATCATTATGAGGTCAGAATCATCGAAGTGCCGTTGGGTAGTCTTGCGGAATTCCGCGTCGAGTCTGGCGAACATACGGACTACATATGTGCCGCCTACGACGAAATTGTCGCTGTAGATGATCCGAGCGAGTTCGTATTGAGAGCTACCAGCTATACGTTCCGATTTGTCGGCCTTTTGCAGGGTGGCTTCAAAGAAATCTGAAGTCACTATTTATACCAATAACTCCAAGCCCCGGATGCGTCCGGGGTATTTTTTATGAGCAAATTTTCCAGAACCCCAACTATATTGCCGTATATCCACCGTCAACCGGCAGAATTACGCCCGTTACATAGCTAGCTTCGCGAGAGGCCAAGAAGAGCAGGGCTGCATCGAGTTCGCCCGCTTCGCCATAGCGCTGCATTGGTACGTGACTTTTAGCGAAATCTTGGAACTGCTCCGTATCTAGCGTGTCTGACGTTAACTCGGTATAGAAGTAACCCGGACAAATTGCGTTACAGGTGATGCCGTCAGTTGCGAGCTCGGCCGCGACTGCGCGCGTGAAGTTGACTACGGCGCCCTTTGATGCATGGTAGGCCACGGTATGGATTTCAGTATTTCCTACTAGTCCGTACATCGATGCTATATTGATGATTCGACCATACTTATTCTTTTGCATAATCTTTGCAAAGGCGCGTGTCATTTTAAATACGGAAGTCTCATCGGCGGCGATTGTGAAGTCCCATTCTTCATCTGTCATGTTGATTACGCCGTTATTCTTTGCTGCGCCGGCGCAGTTTAATAGAATATCGACCTTTCCGAATTCTTCCAAAGTCTGTTTAGCGGCGTTCTCTATGTCGTCTGTACTAGTCACGTCGCATTTAATTGCCAAAACCTTTTTGGCTCCAGCTTTTTCTAACTCCGGCGCAAATTTCTCAAGCCTCTCTAGCCTCCTCGCTAAAATTACAAGGTTCGCCCCTCGTTTTGCCAATGCTAGGGCTAACTGCTTACCGAGCCCGCTTGAGGCACCAGTTACTACAGCTACCTGTCCTTTAAAATCGAACATATCAAATGATTCCTTTCTTCTAGTTGAGCTTATCTAGATATTGCAAAGCCACAGTTGCCGCTACGGCCCCGTCCCCCGTCGCTGTAACAAGCTGCCTTACGTCTTTACTGCGCACGTCGCCCGCAACGAAAACGCCTGGAATATTCGTCTCGCAAGTTTCGTCTGCTGCGACGAATTCGTCTTTAGTTAAAGCTAAGTCGGACAAAAGCTTTTTCGCGTTCGGGGCCCGCCCTATAGATACGAACAGTCCATCTACCGATATATCTTTCTCTTTTCCGTCCTGATCGATCTTGATGCCAGTTAGCTTCTTATCGCCTTCGAGCGCCGAGATATTTGCATTCAGCACAAGTTCGATATTATCGCGCGCCTTAACTTTATCTACTAGCGCTGCGCCTCCGCGAAATTCATTTCTTCGATGAATAAGATAAACCTTTTTGGCTATCCCGGATAAGTAAATCGCCTCGTGCAGAGCGGAATTGCCGCCACCGTTTACGGCTACGACCTTATCTTTGTAAAAATTTCCATCACAAGTTGCACAATAGGATATTCCGCGACCAGTGAAGCGATCTTCGTTTGGTAAACCAAGCTTTCGCGGCTCGGTGCCACAGGCTAAAATAACGGCTTTCGCCTTATACTCCTCATCTTCTGCGGTAGTTACGGTAAAATCACCGCCTCTACCTGTTATTTTTTTGGCTCGCTCGAATTCTATTTCTACACCCAAATCCTCAGCCTGTTTTTGAAGAATCTGGCCGAATTCTGGCCCAGTTATACCAGGGGCGACCGGATAGTTCTCAATCTTCGAGGTATTCACGATTTGGCCACCACAAACCATTGCTTCCAATACGAGAACGCGTTTGTTTGCGCGGCGCGCATAAATACCTGCCGTAAGTCCTGCTGGTCCGCCGCCTATAATAACGATGTCGTACATTTACGCCCCCATCATCTTTAGCAAGCGTTTCTTGGGCTGGAGCCCAACGCGTCGGTCAATCTCTTTTCCGTCTTTGAATGCGACTAAGCAGGGGATAGATGAAACTCCGTATTCCTCGGCCAGTTCGCTCTGATCGTCTATGTCGACCGTGACAATCTTAAAATCATCCGATTCCTTAGATAGCTCTTCTAGCGTTGGATGTAGAGCCTGGCATGGCGGACACCATTCTGCATTAAAATCCACAAGCACGGGCTTGTCGCTCTTCAGGACTTCTTGTTTAAAATTATCGATTGTACCTTCTACTATTTTCATAAAATCTCCATTAGCTTAATAATAACCTATAACCGCAAAAAAGACATCTTAGGGCCATGCCTACTTGAGAAATGCTCGAAATATGATATTATATATAGAGAGGCAGAACGCCAAAATCTGTCTAGCTGCATCAAAAAGCCATTCATTTTTATCAAGGAGGGTTTAGTAATGGCACTGTGTATACTGATAATTTCTGCAATCTTCGTCGCATTAGCGATAGGCATTATGTCGCTTCATCTATTGCTGGCATCCTCGCTGTTCGGTTCGTTTATTGCGATAAGCGGCTTCTGGACGTACGTATGCGTTTCTGTACTCATATGGATCATATGGGCATTTGTCAACGGACTAATCAGGGGATTATTATCTGCGATTGCACGCGATAAGCGTGTACCCGATGCTCTTGCTGCACTTCTGATGTTTTCGAGTCATCTCGCAGCCTTCAGCGTTGCATTTGTGGTGGCAAGCAATGTATTTGAGAAATTCCAGATAAGCGGCGCAATCGTTGCTGTGTTCATGTCGGCGCTGCCGTCGCTGCTGTTCGCCATTTCAGAGTATAGTGCGCTTAAGGACGCGCAATCTATAGCAGATTACAGCGGCATGAATACTGTATCCCCCAGCTCATACAATCGTTATGATTCGAATTACTTCAATCCGCACCCTATGAACATTGACTTCACTAAGGGCTACAATTATTACAGTCGTAGCACCATAGTTAATGGAGAGGTCGAAAGTAGATACGTCAGAATCGAAGAGTTGGGTCCGCACAATACAGTCAAAGTGCTGTATGAGAAGCTGTCTGCTGGAAGGATTGAATAAAGTCCATTTAGCCAAATTACCAGTAGGGTACCGACAAGATGCAATTTTAAGTCTTCGCTTCGGCGGAGACTTTTTCATTTTACAAAATACAACAGATATGCTAGAATATAGCCAATATGGCAAAGAAGAATAATACCAAGCGCAAGCTTGTAGGCATGGTGTCCGAAGAATCTGGTATTCGCCTTTACTATACCAAGAAAAACACCATGAACACACCAGACAAGCTCAGCCTTCGTAAGTATGATCCAGTTTTGCGCAAACATGTGATTTTCACCGAAACGAAGAAGAACCTTGGACGCAACGAAGTAAAGGAAAAGAAGCGCTAAATAATATGCCCCAACTCGAGAGGGGCATATTTTTGTAGCTATGCCCACTGAGAGATGCTTGTGCTAAAATATAGCCATGGACACGAAAACGGACGGCGAGGGAAAAGACAAGAGACGCCAGAAGGCTACGCAAAAGATAAATGTATGGCGACTCTTCTCGGTTGTATTGATAGTAATAATAATTGTTGCATTGATAATGTTTCGCGATTATTCTGATTCTCAATCAAAGAAGTTATTGAAGGTGAAAATATCCCTCAACCAGAGTTCTGCTCGTGTCGAGGAGCTCGAGAATGAGCTTAAATATGCCAATATAGAAAAAGAGATTACAATAGCGAACAGATTAAATTCTTTGAGGACTACTATTACATCGGCGAAGGCTTAGGTGGTAGCGGTCGCATTGGGTGTTATAAAACAGAAGAAGATTTAAAGAATAATAAACTTTACCCAGAGATAAAGGAGGAAAAATAATGCAAGAAGATACATCTTTAGATACGCCAACGCAAGAAGCATTGGTCTCTCAGCCGCAAGCAAAATCAAACAAGGTCTGGATGATCAGTACGATAATCCTTGCTTTTATACTTGTCGTCGGAGGTGCCTTCGCAGCTATGATTATTATCAAAGGTAACCGTGACACAAACAGACTCTCGGAAGTCGAACAGCTATTGAAAGAAAAGGACGCTAAAATTGCTGAACTAGAAAAGAAAAACCAAAGCAAAACAACGCCCGCCCACAATAGCGAAGACGATGAAGAAGAAGATGTGGACGAGGAATCCGAAGATGCGGACGAGAGTGGCGAAGATGTTGTGAAAGAAAGCGAAGAGGCCAAGGCGAACGCAGTCGACGAAGAGTCGGTCGTAAAAGCGGAGCTTGATGCCTATATTAAGAATAAAAGAAAGGGTTACTCTTATACCTACAAGATTAACAAATTTGGACTGACTAGCGATAAAAAATATTACTACGCTTTTATTACAGTGAGTATTAGTGAAGGCGGTCACGAATCTAGTGTTGAATACCGTGCAGCTAAGGGCGGAAAGTGGGCTTACGTGAATGGTGGCCAATCCGTTGCGCTATGCTCGGACCTCGATAGTGGTGTGCTTAATTTCATGAAGACTTATGGCAAAGAGGTTGTTAATTATATGAGCTGTTTCGATGGTAGCCGCCCGGTCAATTATGGCCAGTAATGAACGACTCGACAAAAAACTCCCCACCTGGGGAGATTTTTGTATCTGATCGTTAATTAGTTGTAGATGTTCTCTACTAGGATGCTTGGGCCCATAGTGGTAGAGATATAAACAGACTTTACATATTGGCCTTTGATAGACGCAGGTTTCTGGCTCTTGAGACTATCAACGAAAGCGTTGATATTTTCCATGAGCTTATCCGCGCCGAAGCTGAGCTTTCCGAGGCCTACATGCACAATAGCCTGCTTGTCGACACGGTATTCGATCTTTCCAGCCTTTGCCTCTTTAACTGCTTTCTCGATATCCATCGTGACTGTACCGGCCTTTGGGTTAGGCATTAGGCCTTTTGGACCAAGTAGGCGTGCGTATTTACCGAGCTTTGGCATATATTGTGGGGTCGAAATGAGGACATCGAAATCCAATTGTTCTTTGTCGAGGCGCTTAGTAAACTCTTCATCTTCTGCGATGTCTGCACCCGCGGCTTTAGCGGCTTTTGCCAAATCCAATGGCGCAAATACTGCAACCTTAACATCCTTACCAGTACCAGCAGGAAGGGTAACCGTAGCGCGGATGTTCTGATCCGCTTGGCGTGGATCGACGCCAAGTCTAAAATGCATCTCAAGAGTCGCATCGAACTTAACTGGGCTCGTCTCGATCGCTAGCTTAACGGCCTCTTCAAGGCTGTAGGCTTTATTCTTTTCGACCTTTTCGCTGGCTTTGCGGTAATTCTTGCCACGACGCTCTAGACGGCTACGAGTAATAGGCTTTGGACCCGCCTTCTTCTCCGGTTCGGCCGCTGCCTCCGCCTTGCGAGCTTGGCGCTCTTCTTCGGCCTTGATTTCTTCCTGGTGTTTTTTAGACTTTTTACCAGCCTTTGCAAAATGCTCTTCTTCAGCTGGAGTCTCTACTACTTCCTGAGTAGCATCAAGTACTTCTTTGGCTTCTTCTTTTGCCATAAAATCCTTTCGCGGTTCAAACGAGCTACTTGCTCTCCCGACATTAAATTATAACTGCACTTAATAATATCATAAAACTGCACATAACGCAATGCGCATGAATTCCCGCAGAACCCTATGCTAATATAATGATTATGCATGAGAAATCTCGTGGCGAAAATATTCGGCAGACCATAGATGAACGAGAGACTCGAAGACGCCCGCACGACTAGCGGGCGATATCGTTAAATAGAATTTACGTGCAGCAACAAAAAACTCCTAATACTAGGAGTCTTTTGTTATTTTGTGAATTATTCGACGACTTCTACGCCCATAGAACGAGCAGTTCCTGCAATCTGCTTGCAGGCACCAGCCTCATCGATTGCGTTGAGCTCACCTTTTTTAATCTCGACGATTTCTTTAATCTGATCCATGGTAATCTTGCCGACCTTTTCGGTATTTGGCTTGCCACTACCTTTTTCGAGCTTAATCTTCTCGCGAATCAAATCGTCGACTGGGCGACCAATGCAGGTCCAATCAAAGCTACGATCATCATAGACCTTGATATGAACGGTCACATCTTTGCCCGCGTATTCTTTAGTAGCCTCATTGAATGGATTAATGAAGTCCATCATGTTTAGCCCCCATTGACCGAGGGTGCTACCTACTGGAGGTCCAGCCGTTGCTTTGCCACCAGGAATGCGCAACTTGAGGTTGCCGATACATTTCTTTGCCATTATATTTATTCCTTCTCCGACTTTGAAGCGCTTCATCGGAAATTTTACGTTATATAACGTGCGTAACGACAAATATTATACCTTTTTTAGATACAAAAAACAAGCCCAATGGATTAGGGCTTGCTATTTGCGCGTGACTTAGTCGTCAATTTTCTTAACTTGTAGAGCATCTAGCTCGACAGCCGTTTCGCGTCCGAACATCGATACGAGCACCTTGAGTTTGCCCTTATTGGCGTCAATCTCAGAAATCGTGCCTTCAAAACCTTTAAACGGACCATCGGTGACAGATACGACCTCGCCAATCTCGTAGTTGACGGTAAACTTCGGATCTTCAACGCCCATGCGCTTTTTGATTTTTTCGATTTCTTTATTGGAAACAGGAGTAGGTTGTGTGCCGGTACCGACAAAGCCGGTAACTCCAGGAGTGTTTCGAATGATATACCAAGTCTCATCCGATAGACACATTTCTACTAGTACATATCCCTGAAAAATCTTCTTATCCGCAACGCGACGCTTGCCATTCTTAATTTCAATTTGTTTTTCTTTCGGTACAATCGCATCGAAAATCTTATTTGCTAGATCTACGCTACCAATACGCTGCTTAATTGAATCGGCTACCTTGTCTTCGTACCCAGAATAGGTGCTAATAGCGTACCATGCGCGCGACCCATCGTAACGGTTAACTGCCATTAAATTGTTCTCCTAAACATTACTTAATAATTGATTAAATAGAAAAGTAAAGAGCGCGTCCACTAGCATAATAAAAGTCGCTACGAGGATTACGTAAAATATAACGGAAAGAGTCATCTTCCAAGTCGACTTTCGATCTGGCCAACGAACTTGACGCATTTCCGCAAAAGAATCGCGGATGTAGCGACCAAGAGCTACGAAAGGACGAAATAGGATAAATACCTTTTTGCCTTCACGCGCCGCCTTCTTTGCGGCTTTCTTCTCGGCTTTAGCGGCTTTCTTTGCTTCTGCTCGCACTTTTTTATTCTCACTTTTTTTAGCCTTTACGGTTACTTTGCGAGTAATACCGTCGCCTCCGTCGGCTGAGGAGCTTTCGCGTTTTTTGCCATCGTCAGCTGCCTTAATCCTTGTGATATTTGCCATTAAATACTCCCATTAAAAATAGTCCTTCCGGACTCTTGTCAATAGTATAGCAAAAAGCCAGCATCTTTGCAAATGCTGGCTTTAGTTTTTTAGAACAAGTAGTTAAGATAATCGCGCATCATGCGTGAACCTGAACAGATGTCTAGATAGGCTTTTAGCTCTTTATGAATCCAGTCTTCCAAATCCTTGTCGTTGTTCCAGGTTTGAGCTGCTACTACCATTTGCCTGTAAAGGCTTTCGGTTTCTTGTTCTTCTGTTTTGCCTTCGATGGTTAGGTAATTATCGGACGGCATATCTGCGACGCCGCCATCATGGGTAGAAATCAGTAGCCCCATGTTCGCGATATCTTTCATCCAGCTTGTACCGCAGGCTTCGAGGCCCACAATCGGGGTATTGATTGAGCTGTTTGCGCCAAGCGATAATCCAAGTCCTAGCTCCTCGTCATAATCTGGAAGATAATGTACGCGTTCGCGAAGAACTGGATGTTCGTCTATAAGATGTAGTGTATTCATTAGCTTTCCGAACATATTCGAATCGCCCATATGCACACGTCCAGCTAGGATATAGTGAGCGTTGTTATCTTGGAGAATCTTTGCAAGCCGCTCAGGATCATTAAATGGCAGGGTGGGCCGCTTATAATCGACAAAACGACGCTTGAAATCAAATAGGAAAGCATCCTCAGGGATATGTACCGGATTACCATACTGATCTGTCCTGTGGTGTAGGATATCGTTCAACCGCTGGCGCCCTAATTGCTTCAAGCGACGAATATCGGCCGCCGAAATTGAATCGATAGCCTCTTCAAAGCCGCGTGCGGTCGGTAAGTCGAAACGATTAAGAATTCCATTGTTATGGTAGAAGTCCATAATTTCAGGCAAGACCCAAGTGCGCATATGGATACCATTAGTAACACTCTTGAACTTAATCTTCGCACCATTTATATCGCGGTAGTTTGCGACTCTAGCGTGTAATTTTGAAACGCCACTTCTTAGCTCAGCTATTTCTACTGTAGGCGTAGATAGGCGGATTGTGCCGTCCGTAAATTTGTCAGAAAGCCAGCGCCGTACTGCTACGGACTTAATGTTCGGAAATACATATTGTTCAAACTGAGAATAGTGGAAAGTAGCTTCCGCGGCCTGTACGAGGGTGTGATTTGTATAAAGTGTATGTTTTCTCGTGTAGACCACAGCCTCATAGAAGTCCATGCCAGAGCTTACGAGCTCGTCTAGGCGCGCAACTGCGGCAAAGAATGTTGCGACCTCATTCAATTGAATCACGGCCGGGCGTAGACCAACTAGCTTTAGCGCCTGATAGCCACCAAAGCCTAATGATACTTCCTGGTATAGACGATGGTCGGAGCCAGACTCGCCAGAATACAATTCTCCAAAATTCGGCTCAGTTATACAGAGAAAGCGGGATGAACCTAGCCTTTTCTCGACAACATCAAGCTCGACTGAGCTAGTCGCAGTCTTGATTTTTACTTTGTCTACATAGTTAAAGCCAAAATTACGATAATTTCGCTCTTCGTGGTAATCTATCTGCTCCATGTCGCGCATTTTTTGATGCGACTCCCAGGGGTAAAAAGGAGTTACGAGCACGAATGGCACCTGCAACTGTTCTGCTACACGGCGCATATCGGCCGCAAGTACACCGAGGCCACCGCCGCCACGAATACCATTAGACTTGTCGTACGTTTCGATTGTCCAGTAGCAATATGGCCTATTTGGTGACAGTTTGTGTGTCAATTTTTCGCGTTTAATCGCTTGGTAAAACTCTTCCACTTCCTCTACCGAGTCAAGCGGATGATATACTATTGGCTCTTTCTTTTGTTCTTCCACCCTAAATCCTGTTTGATCTTATATGCTTATATTTAATACTAATATTACCATAAACGTTATCTATTTTGAATAAATACTAACCATAATTGCGCCTTTGCTTTTTGGGACAAAATGTAATAAAATAGGAAATACCGTTGGGGATTCGCCAAGTGGTAAGGCAGTGGGTTCTGGTCCCACCATTCGGGGGTTCGAATCCCTCATCCCCAGCCAAGAAGAAATAAAAAACGCCTCAAGGGGCGGTTTTTTGTTGCAATATAAGTATATGCTATACTATAACCATGAGCGTATATGATCTTGATCTAAAGGGGATGAGAACTACTTTAATTGAATTCCACCAGTCTATATATGGAAGAACCATCTTCTTTTTGGCCTATTTCATTCCTTTTGTCCTATTCATCGTCGGTGTGCTGGCTGCACTTCTTGCAATGTTTTTCTCTTTCGACGCGGCACTGTTTAATATCAGCATGTTTTCGATTTTGGCTTTCTTCCCGGCATTTATCTTGGCGAATATGTATTTCTATAATGAAATTCGTCGTTTTTGCGCCCATAAGGAGCGAAAGACGCGCCGGGCGCAAAAAAATAAATAAACCCATCGAGCAAAACGATCGCCAAGATCCGGCTTATGTTATATAATATAGACGGATAAAGTCAATAAGCATATGAAAGCCGAGCATTTATCATTACATTTTGGTGCGCTGCCGATATATAACGACTGCAGCTTTCATTTTGAGGATACAGACAAAGTTGGAATTGTTGGCGTAAATGGCGCCGGTAAGTCAACCCTATTCAAAGTGATACTAGGAAAAGAAAAGCTCGACGAAGGCTCGATAGAACTACCGGGTTTGCGCTTGGGGTATCTACCGCAGGAAATAAAGATTGATCCAGAACACAACGACATGACTGTTTGGCAATATATTGCAGCGGCTAGGCCGGTCGACGAACTTCAGGATCAGCTCAATCAGGAATATGAGAAGCTTGCGAAGTATCCAGATAGCATGGCAATAACCGAGCGAATTACTAAGATACAAGACCTGATTGACTCTTATGATATCGCCAACTTCGACTACGAGCTATTGAAAATAGTCGAAAAAATGAGTTTACAAAATCTCATAGACGCGAAGATGCGGGATTTATCTGGCGGTCAGAAATCTAAAGTAGCGTTCGCGCGAGTTTTGTTCGAAAATGCCGGACTTCTTCTCCTAGACGAGCCAACCAATCATCTAGATGTGGAGACAAAGACATTTGTCGCCAATTATCTTCGGAATTATAGAGGTATGGTTCTCGTCATAAGTCATGACGTAGAATTTTTGGATACAGTTACCAACAAAACGCTCTTTCTGAATAAAACAACCCATAAAGCTAAAGCATACAACGGCAATTACACCTATTTTAGGCGACGATATGCGGAAGAAAAGATAGAACAGGATCGACGCGTAACTGAGCAAGAGAGAGAAATTCGCCGTATCGAAGAGTTTGTCGAGCGAGCACGGAATGCTAAACGTAGTAACACTGCTTTGATTAGGCAGGGCCACGTTCGCGAAAAAATGCTCGACCGCAAATTGGCGGAGCTTGAGCTGCGCGAGCAGGAATACGAACATGTTCACCTTGATATTTCGCCTAGCAAACAATCTGGTAAGACTCCTCTAGAGGTGCAAAACTTAACATTTCATTACGACGACATGCCGCCTCTTTACGATAGGCTCTCCTTCATGCTTACGCGTGGCGAAAAATTTCTAATTGTTGGCGAAAATGGCATCGGTAAATCAACATTGCTAAAGCTGATAGTCGGCGAGCTAACCCCCGACGACGGATCCATAATATTTAGCCAAAATACGACCATAGCCTACTATGCGCAGGAGCTAGAGATTCTAGATGAACGCAAAACCATTCTAGACAATGTAAAGTCTTACGATTATTCCGACACGGAGATGCGCAGCATGCTGGCAAACTTCCTATTCCATGGCGAGGAGGTCAACAAGAAGGTCTCCGTATTGAGTCCGGGCGAAAAAGCACGCGTGGCGCTATGCAAAATATTAACGAAGCGCGCGAATTTAATTATCCTTGACGAGCCCACTAATCATTTTGACCCAGAAACGCAAAAGGTAATTGGTGAAAACTTTCGCGATTACGACGGAACGGTTATCATGGTTAGCCATAACCCGAGCTTTGTTGAGCAAGTAGGAATTACGAGGATGCTCGTGTTACCGAGCCATGAACCGGGAAAGCCACCCATTGGAATTGTGAAAAATTATTCGCGAGAGTTGCTGGAGTATTATTACTACCTTAACTCGGATTTAGTTTAGTCGGCAGCTATAGGCGCACAAAAATAGCTTGTGCTAAAATGTGGATATGGATACAAAGGCCGGAGAAGTAAGATTAGAAAATCATAGCCCACGCTGGCAGCGCATGTTTGCGCAGGAGCTGGACGAACTTTGGGGATATTTCGGCGATACCGCAATCCGCATCTCGCATATCGGCTCAACCGCAATCGACGGAATTGAGGCTAAGCCTATCATAGACATAGCCGTCGCAGTCAATGATCTAAAGGACTTCGACCTAGTATCGCACAATTTTACGTCTGACCCCAACTACTCAATCAAGAAAGATTCCGCTAATGATGAGATATTAATCAGAAAAGGCGGCAAGCAAAAACGAGAATATTATATCCATGTTATGGACATAGACAGCAAGCGTTATAAAGATGTAATTTTTTTCCGCAATCTATTGCTCCACGACGAGCGCATACGAAATAATTATCGCGATCTAAAGCATGTTATCGCTAAAAAGTACTCTCACGATCGTAAGAAATATAGCTCAAGCAAAAAAGAGTTTATCCAAAGCATATTAGAGATGGAGTGGTCTAGAACGGCGCTAGTTCCGGCCGCCATTATTGCTGGAGTTTCGCTGTTTGTATTTCTCATATCACTATATGCACGACTAACGATACCGCTAGACGCTAGGATATTTGGCTTTTATGTTGTTGCGATCTGTAGGGTTGGACTTTTATTCGGTGGAGTGGCTTTTGTCTCTACGGCCATTTCGTCTGGCATTCTCATCTGCCGATTCTTTAAAGCAAAAAAGATAAATGACGCAGTAGTTGCCAAGATACAAAAAGAAATTGCAAAAGAGGCACGAAGTCGGAAATAATACTTGAACTATCAGATTGGATAGTATATAGTACACAAAACTCACTCTCGGCAGTGAGAGAACATTGAAAATCGAGTTCGCCAGAAAGGAGGGGGATATGGCGGTAATTAAGTATGCAAACATTGATGAAAAGTTCGCTGAATACGAGGAAAAAGAATTGCGGAATTGGCTCATCAAATACTGCCAAGATCGCGGATATTTCATGGCGATATATGCTTTAGACTATGCAAGCAGGATTCACGCGTCACATAAACGCAGAGATGGGCAGTCATATATAACGCACCCTATGCATGTTGCAAGATATAATATAGACGCGTTTACAATGACTGGTGAGACGATTCCGGAGATTTACATAGGCGTGTCATTCCTGCATGATGTATGCGAAGAAGAATCTGATATTTCTCCCGAAAAAATACCATTTCCTCAAGAGTGGCAGCAGGTAGTCGCACTTCTAACGCTCAATTATGCAGGAGCGGAACGTATCAGGGACAAGATGCGCGTCAAGATGCTCTATTTTAAGAACGTGAGCGACGATATCGTAGCTGAGCAGATTAAAATTATGGATCGGCTACATAACATGAAAACGCCGCTTAAAATGGGTATAGGTAAAAATACCTACGAATCTCGCGAATATCTTCTGCGGTTCGCCAAAGTGACAATCGAGCGCTTCGAAGGAGCGAAGTATATCAGTACGCTTAAATATTCATATGAGATTCTAAACGATCGCATAAATGAGCTTGAGCGTGAACATGCGGTTGAGGTAAAAGAATTCATCGGAGAATTAGAAAGAGATGAAGTATATCGTGGTGGCGTTTATGCTCCGCATCGAAAAGAGAGAAAGGCGATGTATGACCTTGATGTGCACCATCTATATTGGCCAAGCGTCCGCTATAAGCAGCAAACGTACGGCTGCGCCGCATCTAATCTGCGCTGTAAATATGCTGTAATAATCGACATCGATATACATCAAATGCTTCACGCCCAACCATATCTTAGGTCATGGGATAAGATTGATGAAGGGGCATTGCCAAGCAAGGAAGCTCTAGAAAAACTTTGGGAGAAATGTGAGCCGGACACAAACGAGATAGTCAAATGGGGCATTAATGGATGTGCGACCGAAATGATCGCTCATCTTCTTGGCAAAATACGAGAAGTGGAGAGGGACAATCCTAAACTCAAGAAAGAGTTTGCTGATCTTAAGAAAAATCTCGAAGCTCAGAAGCTCTTCTTCGAAGAGTATGTAAGGGAGATTTAGGTCTCCCTTATTTCATGTCGCAAAACTAGACTTAAACGTGATAATATAAAATTATATGGAGGTACTCGATTTTTTTGATAAGCACTACAAGCTTTGCATTGGCATAATTGTAGGCATAATTGTTCTTTGTATCGGCGTAATACTATTTGTCCCGATGATCCGCGAAAAACAAAAACCGACAATACTTGAAATAAGCATTGCTCCGACAACTGCAAAAATAGAAATCGACGGCAAAACCTACAATAATGGCGCCTATACTTTCGAGCCAGGAAGTTACAGTGCGCATATCGCTCAGGATGGCTTCGAAGAAAAAGATGTGAGTTTTGAAGTCGTTGAGCAAGGCCGAAACCTTCTAACGGCATATATTATCAATAAGGATGAAGGGCTGCCATACTTCGAACGAGACGTGGCCGACATGGAAGCGTTAAGATTGAGCTACGATAAAGACGAAAAAGTGCGCAATTTCATCGATTCTTACGATAAGAAGCTAAAAATCAGAGAAATTCTACCCATTAATGCATCGTACGATCTCAAAGATTCGAACCCAGGAATGGGCAGCTATATGATATTCATGAACATTGCCGATGGTAGTAATCATGGTAAATGTCATCATGCTTTTTGTCTTCTTGTAACTGGCGATAGAAAAAATGAAAAACGCATCAGAGAGATGTTAGATATTAATGGGTATAAGTACGACGATTACGAGGTAATCTATGAGTAGTAAAATATATCGCTTAATAGTAGTCTTTTTCTCAATCGTCGCCGCTACGTCGTCGCCGATTGAAATATATGCAGCAAAGCAGACTAAGCCCATGGACAATAGATATAACACCGAAGGCATATATTACTACGATCCGGATGATTGTGCCAACGGCAGCAATGGTGCAGTCGTCGGCGGAGAAGCTGTAATTAGCGGATCTACTGCGGCCGAGAAGGTCTGGTCTGGTCTTAAGTCGCTTGGTCTCACCGACGAGGTGACCGCGGGCATTATGGGCAACATGTCACACGAGAGTAATCAATTTAATCCCGCACAACACGAAGGCTCATGGCTATTAAAATACGGAGTAAAGGGTAACAGCTTTGACCTGGCCGGTAATGAATCTTTGGCCTACGGCCTAGGCCTAATCCAATGGTCGTTCGGCAGGCGTACTCGCATGTACAACTACGTCAAAGAACATAGCGCGGGCCTACTTAAATATTTTGATGAGCCTATGACTTATAGTCATGCCAATGGCAGTGTATTCGGTGTGAATGGTAATAAATTTATCGAGTTGGCAGATAGTGAGTCAGAAGTAGACGCTTTATATTCTCTCGAGTTAACCTTTCTCGTGAACGAGGAGCTTAAGGCTAATGGTGGATATAGCGGAATCTTTGATCAAACTACCGTCGAGGCCGCTTCGGACTACTTCCTAGAGCACGTAGAAAAACCAGCAAACATTCCAGCCACTCGGCCCGGCCGACGCTCGACCGCCGAAGAAATGTTTTCGCAGTTCTCTGGTAAGACCTCTTTTTCGGGCGGAACAGGCGGTAGCGGCAATGGCGGCGGTAGGGCAACAGTCTCAGCTAAAAACGATGGCTCGAATGTAACTTGGATAGGCGACTCTATATCGACCGCTGCTTTGCGGTATGGCTTCATAGAAGAAAAATGGGAGAAAGCTCATGCCGAATACGACGAGACAATTAAGGGGAGAAAGCAATTTAATGAAGACGACGACGGTAATCCATCTGGTCAAACTATCTTAGAGCGACTTGAAGTTGGTGGGCGCATGCGGGATATTCTCGTGTTTGCGCTCGGTACCAATAGTCCACACCTAAAAGAAGAAGACATTAAAAAAATGCTTAATGCTGCTAAGACTCCAAAAACGATTGTATTAGTCACTAACTACGACAATGGCAATAGAAGTAGATACAACAGCAATAACGAGTTGATTCGCAAAGCAAAGACGTTAGATAGGCGCGTAGTAATTGCAGATTGGGAGGCGGCAGTAAAAAATAACCCATCACAATACTTCGACAGCGATGATGACATCCATCCAAAAAAAGAGGGTAGCAAGTATTTCGTCGAAATAATCTATCGCGCAGCGCAGACGGGTTATGCACAAAACGTAAGTGGCCCAAATGATTCTAAGTGCGTCTGCGACGAGGAAGAAGAAACGGGCACCTGGGCGGACGAAGAGTTCGAGCTGACCGATGAACAAGTCGCCGGTCTTCTTGCTATCGTAAAGGAGACTAGCAAGAATAACCTAGAAGCCATCAAGACGGAAGCGTCCTACATGATCAACCTCTATGAGGACTACAATAGGAGCAATACCAGAACTGGCGAAGAGTTTGTCAAATTCGTCAGAATGCCAGTACAGAACGGCGGAAAATTCCCGAACCATGCGAAATATAAAGAAGACTTTACAGGATACTCAAAAGAAGAATTTAATGCCGTGAAAGACATTTGGGTTAACGGCAATCGTACCATGCCGGTAGGCATTATTAAGCGCGCGGAGATTGGTAAAATCCAGAGCGCGACAAATGACGGCGAATCCATCGATGCAAGTAACCGCAAAAAATACAAAAGTGGCAAAACCAAAATCACCAGTGAAGGCAAGACTTGGATTTTTTACAAGTTTGCTGATAATGCTAATCGCAAAGGCGACGCTTTTGGGTATCCAGAAGACGGCGCGCCAAACCAAACCTCTAGATCTACATCAACTTCGGCCGGAGCAAGCATCGCTTGGTCCGATGACGGATGGATCAGTGGTGGCTTGGATGGCTTCTACAAAGACGAGGCTTCCTCCTGGAATCTAAAGATAGACAAAGAAGCCAACGCGGAATTTGCCACGGAGGTGGGCTCTGGTGGGGGAAGTGGACCAAATAAGATCCTGTTGCACAGCTCCGAATCGGCCGGCGGTTTCGAAAGTACGGTGAAGTCTATGTATCCAGTTACGCGCAGTGGCTCAGATAATGATACAGCCTCTCGCCCTCCGCACTTCACGGTAGATATAAAAAACCATAAGACATATCAGCATTTCTCAATTAAGAGAACGTCAGGCGCAATCCAATACCACGACGATATCGCTGGCATACAAATTAATATTATTGGCTACACAAATAACGAGACTGTTGGTGGCGAATGGAATTTGCGCAAACCTAGCAATTTCTCGGTGGATGATTGGGGCTATCTGGTTAAGCTGATGATGTCGATTTCCGAAAAGGCCGGCATCAAATTGCAAAGCAAAAATCTCGACTGGTCTAGCGACAAAGATAGGATGAGCGAAAATCAAATGCGAGATTTTAACGGTGTAATCGGACATATGCATGCCGCGAACAATGGCGCTACGGATCCAAACGACATATGGAAAACTCTCGAACCTTTGTTTGAAGATAATGAGTCTGGCACCGGCGAATGTCAAATAGAAACCTCAACGAATGGCGACCTAAACGCCACCGCGCTAAAACTTGCCTGGCCAGATCGCGGACACAGCCCAGATAATCCGACCGAGGCATATCGCCAAGCCTTGCTAGAGCCTGACGGAGTCGGCACTCGCCGCCAAGGTGACAGCTGCTCCATTACGGGTAAAAGCTGCGACGCATTCGTAGCGACGGTTCTGCGCCATTCTGGCGTGGACAAAGATGTCCCATGCTGCGGCGCAGCGAACATGCTAAATTACTTGGCAAACTCAAGTAAGTATACGGAGATTGAAAATTCGGCCAGCACCTTAAAAGGTGGGGACATTCGCGCAAGCGGAGGTCACATTGAAATGGTTGTTGAGGTGAATGGCGAATTAGGCATCGCATCCGCATCGCACTGCAATCGCACTGGCGAGGTGGGTGGATTTTACGACAACTCGTTTAGGGCATTTAGATTTACGGGTGGAGGCAATTAGGAGGAAAAATGAATAATGAGATTTTAGCAATTAGGCGTAGAAAGACATTCGCAATCCTTGCTTTTGTCGCACTAGCATTTATCGCGGTGGCGGTTTGGATATTCGTAGCATTCGACCGGACGCCGCCAGATGAGGCAAAAATCAACAATCTCGAAGGCGCCGATATAAGCATCCACCCAACAGTGAAATCGATTATCCAAAAACGTCTACGCGAAGCTATTGATTTAGCATATGGCGTCGAGCGCGGCAAAGACCCCATTGGCACTATCCGCAGCGAATCTGTCGTTACCAAAGATGAGGCGGACGGCACGAAGCAATATAACTTCCTAGTCGACGTAGACAACTACGAGGTGACGTATCGAGCTGAGGTGTGGGAAAAGAAAGAAAAGAATACTAGCGAAGTATTCTTCTACTGCGTACCGCCTAGACAGTCTAAGTATCCAGACAAATTCTGTGTTGGCTACAACGGCCAGTCGA
>CAMJLE010000009.1 GCA_946406665.1 uncultured Candidatus Saccharibacteria bacterium
ACTAAACAACTTACCGCCGCTACCGCCGCAGTCGCCGCATTAGCCACTGTAATAGCGCCACTCAATAATGTCTTTGCAGCCACTGCGCCAACCTGGACAGGTGGTTCATCTGCCACGATTAATCGTCAGATTCAGAACGCTTACGGTACAATTAGTAATACATTTACATATACCATTTCAGCCGATTCTGGTAACCCAACTGGTGCCACTGGTGCGCCAACTTCTGCAAGCGTTGTCTTCAATGACAGCTATACTACGCAGGGCACTGCCACGAAGAGCGCTACGCTAGATTTTAGCGCCATGCAGTTTACGCAAGTCGGCGATTATTCCTACGCTATTGCAGAGACCGCTTCTAGCAATGCGGCAATCTATCCAGTAGATAGCACTAATACCTATACTGCGGTAGTCTCAGTACGCAATAGTTCTGACCTGACAGGCTATGTTGCCAGCCTCTATATCAAGGATAAGAACGGTGACAAGCTCACTACCTTCAGTGGCAACAGCTCCCAATTCCTCTTCGCTAGCGCGCCAGCTTATACGAATATTCAGGTGTCCGCCACTGCATCCGGTAATGCCGCCGATCCAGACAAGTGTTTTGACTATACGCTTAGCCTCGGCACTTCCGATAGCTACACCCTCACTACTACCTCGACTTGTGGCAACTCCGCCACCGTTTCGAATGGTAGCACCATCAAGCTCAAAGCCAATGACACGATCACTATCGGCTTAAACGGCACAACTTCTGAAATCCCAGTTGGTACCACCTATACTATCACCAAAGCTGATACTACCGATGGCTATACCACTACAATTGACGGCACTGAGCGCACTACGATTAGCAAGACGATGGTAGCGACTAACGATGCTAACTTTAATACCGCTAACAAAACGTCAATCAATGAAGCTCTTGAGTCTGCTGTGGACACAGGTGTATTTATGAATTTGGCCATCTATATCTTGCTTGCGATGGCTGGTATTGCCGGTGTTGCCTATGCGGTAGTTAAGAAGAACGCGAAGGATAATGCTTAATATTTATCGGTAGCCAAAAGCGAGAGAGTGGCGGTTCATCAATGATGGGCCGTCGCTTTTGGATAGCGGGGTTTAGCTTGCCAAATAGGGGTAAAATGTGATAGAATATGTTGAATATTAGCTCAGCAAGAGGCTTAGTAAAGAAAACATTGCGCTCTTGCTTTAACCAAAGGAGTGTTCTATGCGAGAATACGAATTAACCGTGCTCATTCATCCTGATTTAGAGATGAATCTTGAGCCGGCAACCGACAAGATCAAGGCTTTGATCGAGGCGAATGGTGGCAAAATCACCAAAGAAGCCAATGAGGGCAAGAAGAAGCTTGCTTATCAGATTAAGAGTCAGGATTTTGCGGTCTATTACTATTACGAATTGGAACTTCCAGCAGCTGCGCCAGCGAAGATTTCTTCGGTGCTCAATATTACCGATGAGGCGATTCGCTATCTGTTAGTTGCCAAGGATCCACGTCGTGAAAAGATGTTGGCAAAACGCCAAGAACGCAAAGTTCAAGAAGAATCAAAAGAGGAGGAATAGGATATGGCGCGGGGATTTAGCAAAGCAATCATAGTAGGAAATTTGACACGCGACCCAGAGTTGCGAACGACGCCGAGTGGCACGCAAGTTTGTGGCTTCACAGTGGCAGTAAATCGTAATTACAAAGATGGTTCGGGCGGCAATAAGGAGCAGGTATCGTTTCTAGATTGTTCTGCTTGGGGGAGATCCGGTGAAATTATCGCGCAATATGCTAAAAAAGGTAGCGGAATATTAGTATCTGGTCGTATTGAACAGAGAAGCTGGGAAGACAAAGAGGGGCAAAAGCGCTCCCGTGTCGAGATTGTAGTTGAGGATTTCAACTTTATCGGCGGCGGAAATGGTGACGGCGGAAGTTATTCTGGCGGCAGCAGAGGTGGCGCCAGTACTAATGACACTCAGGATGTTGCTCCGGATGATATTTCTGATGAGCCAATAGACCTAAGCGAGATTCCGTTTTAAATAACTTAGAAAGGATAAATAATGAAGAGATACAAAAATGATCCAAATATGTATTTCGATTATCGCGATGTAAAGACTTTGCAGCGTTATGTCGATGCATATGGTCGTATTGAGCCAATTAGCAAAACTGGGCTTTCAGCAAAGCAACAACGCCAACTAGCCGTGGCGGTTAAGCGTGCACGCCATTTAGCTCTAATGCCATTTGTTGCGAGCGTATAATTTGGGAGGTTCCTGGGCATGTATGGACCGACAGATTTAAAGAAAAATACGCTTATCACTTTGGATGGTCAGCCATATAAGGTAGTAGAGTATTCGCAGAAGGTGATGGGGCGTGGTGGTAGCATCGTCAATGTTAAGGTAAAGAATTTGATTACTGGCGCTTTGCTTCCGAAGACTTTTAAAGGCCAAGAAAAGATCGAGCCAGCAGAAGTTACGAACCAGACTGTGCAATATCTCTATAATGATGGCGAGAAGTTTTACTTCATGAATCCGGAGACTTTCAACCAGTACGAGCTAACTGCAGATATGGTTGGCGACTCGAAGGATTTCATGAAAGAAGGCGAAAACTTTGACATTCAGTTTTACAATGATAGCCCAATTAATTTGGTGTTACCAAAGAATGTTTGGTTAGAAGTAACCTATACCGAGAGCGTAGTGAAGGGCGATACAACATCTTCCGTACAGAAAGATGCGAAGCTTGAGACTGGCGTCGAGGTCAAGGTGCCGGCTTTCATCAAAACTGGCGATGTCATTTCTGTAGATACGGAGACTTACGCTTACCGTGAGCGCCAAAAATAACAAGCAAGAGACTAAAAACAGTGGAGCGGGGGAGGGCTCTACTGTTTTTGATGTGACGAAATGGCCAGTATTAGTAATTGTAGGGCCAACAGCTAGCGGAAAAACTGGATTAGCGATAAATGTAGCATTGGAGCTGGCTAGGCGCGATGTGTGCGATTGTGAAATTATTTCTGCCGATTCGAGGGCGATTTATAAGGGCATGGATATTGGGACGGCAAAACCAACCGAGGAAGAGATGCGAGGTATAGCGCATTGGGGAATTGACCTGGTGGAACCGAATGATCGTTTTACGGTGGCGGATTTTTGCGAGTACGCTCGTACGAAAATAGCCGAGATTCGCGAGCGTGGGCATTTCCCAATTATTGCGGGCGGGACAGGACTATATGTCGATGCGTTGGTTTATGGCTATCAATTCAATGATGTTGTGAAAAATAATTATTCAGACCGACAAGAGATGAGTTCGGATTTTGTAGTATTCGGGATCGATTGGCCGCGCGAAAAATTGCGCGAAAGAATAGCAGAAAGGTCGAATAACTTTTTTGCTCAACCGATTGAAGAAGAGACTGCACGGATGGTGGAGATGTACGGTTGGGAGAGCCAGGCAATGAAGTCGAACATTTATCCGATTTGCTGGGATATGATGCGTGGGAAAATATCGCTCGAGGAGGCTAAAAGATTGTTCGAGATTGACGATTGGCATCTCGCGAAGCGTCAACTTACCTGGTTTAAGAGAAATGAGAATATAATTTGGGCGCCGCTCGAGGGTGCGCAGGAGCGTATAATTAATTTTTACTTATCCAAATAAATATAGTAAAAGTATGTTACTATATTTATAAGATGAGCAAAGAAAAAGCGATGCCTTTAGAGAAATTATTTGGTTCAAAGACCAGAGCAAAATTGCTGGCGCTATTCTTTGAGAATCCAGATAAATCTTATTATGTTCGCGAGATTACAAGAGTAATTGAAGAACAGATAAATTCCGTTCGTAGAGAGCTGACTAACCTAAATGCACTCGGGCTTGTTAAAATAGAGAACTACGAGAATAAAGTTTATTACTCAGCAAATACGAAACACCCATTTGCGCGACCGATGACGGAAATCTTTTCGCGCAGAATTGAAGGTGCCGAGGAAGTTGAAGTACGGCGTCCAACTTGGGAAGATTATGTGAGGCCAGTAGCTAATCTAATTAGTGCTCTCGTTGTTACGAATAGGATTCCGGGGCAGGATGGATTGGATTTACTAATTGTGGGTGACGATAATCAGCGCAAGTTGACGCGGTGGGCGGAAGTTGTCGAAAAACGCCAGGGGAAGCCGTTAAACTATGCTATTATGAGTCGCGAGGATTATTTATATCGTAAAAGCGTGCGCGATCGTTTCTTGGCGGATTTGTGGGCGCTAAAGATCAGCGAGACGTATGATCCGGATAGAATCCTGTAAAGAGCAGAGAAGGAGAGGAAAATGTTTGAGATTGAATTGAAAAATCCCGACGAAATGGTAATAAAAGCTAAGGAAAGAGTCGTAAATATCAATGTCGCACAATCAACGGTTAGCTCCGATTTGAAGGTTGGTACCATTGGTGGTGCAGGTGAATTTGAGATTGGTGATATTACGATTGTCGGCACGAGTCTGAAAGATGGCGGGATTATGTACCGAGTAGACGTGGATGGCGTTAAGATTGGTATTGTAGGAAATACGGCAAAGACGGAAGATTTGGATAACTTAGGTCCGGTAGCAATTCTGGGGACGAGTAGCGCGAAGACTGTGCCGATAGTGGAGCCAAAGATTGTAATACCGATGGGGAATATGGATATTGCCGAGTTGAAAGCCTCTATAAAGGTAGAGAAGAAGTTGAAGATTAAGAATGCAAGTTCGCTTCCAGTTGTGATGGAAGTCTGGAAGCTGGATTAATACTTGCGAAAAAGACGATTATAAGATATAATAGAGCAAGTTTTTAATAATAATAAGAGATATAGATATGGCAGTATGTGAAATTACCGGCAAAGGCAAGATGTATGGTCATAATGTGAGCTTCTCTCAGCGTAAGACTCGCAAGGTTTTTAAGCCGAATGTCCAAAAGCGCACTTTTATTATCGATGGTCGCAAAGTTAAACTAAACGTTGCCGCTTCTACACTACGTACGCTTCGCAAGAAGGGCGTAATTAAGAAGAAATAATAAGCCTTAAACAAAAGAGAGTCCCGGAATGGGGGCTCTCTTTTTTTGCGTCAGATATGTACTGCACTCGAGAATCGAGACAGCGGTACGCTGTGGTACTGTTGCTTTTTGTTTATTATGTATTATAATAGTAGTAGATTCATTGTTTTTTGGTGAGGGGCAATAGATAATGATTGCACCCTTGCTAGTGGCCGTCAGAAAGTGAGGTGGTTAAGAATGGCGGTAAATTGTAGTAAGGATAATTTTTTCGAAGGTCTCGGGAGGGTTGCCTGCGTAGCAGGGAGGACTTTAGCTGCTGAGCCTAAATACCTCAAGTATTTCGATTCTTGTTTGGTGCTCGAGATTGCCATGCGGTATCGTGGTGAGCCCCCTCTGGCGCCACTTTTCGATATCGGGGCGTTCGATGCGCAACAGGAGTTTTACCGAGTGGCGAGGACATATGAATTGAGGCCTGGGCATGGGACCGAGGCCCCTGCAAGAGGTGGCGCCACGATTCAATGTGGGGGTTATGCTGATCTGAAGGGATGGGCAGCGAGCGATTCGATGAAGAAGGAGCCTCATCTTGGTTTGTCTGGTTTCAGTAAGGAGGCTGGCGACCGTTCTGAATGCGGCAGATCTGAACATATGGGGGGCTTGGCGTTAGCTGTGTATGTCATCATTGGCGGCGCGAAGATTCTCGGTGCCGACCTTACCTTTGCCGTATCTGGCGCGACCAACTCGGCGATAGATTTGGATATTGCGACGCGGATTGTCCCGTCTGCAATAAGCTATATCGAGGAGAGGCTAGGGAAGGACTGCTGCGTCGTTGAGTTTCCCGGTCAAGAGAATGCTCGGTTGGCGATTGTTGATTCCTTTAAGGACGAGTAACCGCATTGTGTGGTGGCGAGCCGGGGGGCTACCCCCGGCTCTTTTTGTGCATTTTACTCGTGTTATAATGAAATATATGAGTGACGATATAAGACAAATTATCGGTTACGTTTTCTCGGTTTTTGTAATTACGTTGTTCTCGATGATTTTGCATGAGTTAATGCATGGTTTTGTGGCCCTGAAGCTTGGCGACAATACTGCCAAGTATAGTGGGCGCTTGAGCTTGAATCCGCTAAAACATATCGATCCTGTAATGACGATTCTTGTCCCGGTTCTGCTGGCGTTGGCGGGCGGGCCTATCTTTGGCGGAGCAAAACCCGTGCCGGTGAATAAATATAAACTAAAGTACGGAGAGTGGGGATTTGCATTGGTGGCGATTGCGGGGCCGTTAACGAACTTTGTTTTGGCATTTTTGTTCTTCTTAGTTGGTTATTGGATGGGTTTGATCGGGCCTTATGGTTATATTCAAGGGAATTTCTGGAGTACACTGATGGCATTGGGCGTACAAATCAATCTTGGTTTTATGCTGTTTAATATTATTCCGATTCCGCCTTTGGATGGCTCGAGGGTGCTATATGCAATCGCTCCAGAGGGAGTGATTCGCGATTTTATGGACAGTATCGAGCGATATGGGATTATAGTTATATATTTTTGTTTATTCTTTTTTGGGACCGTATTTAGCATATATATGGCCGGGGCAACGGATGGGATTCTCCGCCTCTTTACGACTTTAGTCGGTGCGTGATAGAATGAAAGTGTCCCAAGTTACGCATGATTTTCCTGAATAATCATGTTTTAGGGAACTTGACGCACTAGGCCCGTGGGTTTAGCGTGAGAGAGTTTACCCACCGTGTTCTTATCACGGGAAAACGATGTGACTTGGGATACCTAAGGAGTTGCGTGAAGAGCGCGACTTTTTTGGTGTTGCTTATGTTAAAATATAATATATGAAACAGCGTATTCGGGTGACGGCGATATGCAGGAAGGGCGACGAAATTCTACTTTTGAAGCGAGCAGGGGGGCGCATAGAAGGAGGCTCGCCGCATTACGAATTGCCGCAGGGGAAGATTATCTTTGGCGAGCAGCCCGAAGAAGCTATGACTCGGGTGATATATGAGAATGTCGGAATACAAGCCACTAGTATTCAACTTGCAGATGTAGTAACTTTCACTAACCTCGAGGGGGCTTCGGAATTGGGCAACCTTTATATCATATATGAGGTCAAGATTGTTGATGAAAGTGTAAAAATTACAAACGAGCGTTATTCCGCATATAAATGGGTAAAAATGTCCGATACTGGGATAGTTTCGTTGGAAGAGGCGACAGAGATGCTATTGCAGATTGTCGCTACGAAAGCGGGCGTTTCGGCGGCGCGAGCTGTGCAGACTAGTGACGGCGAGCAGGTGTTGCCGGCTAGCGATTTTGCCACTATTTATACGGATGGTGGCTCCCGAGGGAATCCGGGGCCGAGCGGCTTGGGCTATTATATTATTGGCCCAGGTGGAAAAGAGATAAAACGTGGCGGAGAGTTTTTGGGCTTTTCGACATCGCGATTGGCGGAATATTATGGCCTAAAAGAGGGGCTAGAACAGGCGATTGAGCTTGGGCTAAAGAAGGTACATTTCAAGAGTGACAGTTTAATGATGGTGAACCAGATGAATGGCGTATATAAGGTAAAGAATCCTGATTTGCTGCAGGTGCATGCTGATGTATTGAAGTTGCTGGAAGGGCTGGAGGCGTATAGCTTTACGCATGTGCCACGTTCGCAGAATGTTGAAGCTGATGCGGAAGTGAATAAGGTGATTGACGCGAATACGAAGAGGGGCTCATATTAGCACGCAATGATTGCCATTTTTGTCAATCTTTGCTACAATTAAGGGCAAGCTCGTTAATGTAGTCGCTGGCCTTTTGGCGAGAGGAAAGTCCGGGCAGCATAGGATACGATAGTTGCTAACGGCAACCGCGCGTAAGCGTAGGAATAGTGCCACAGAAACTATACCGCTTTAGTCCTAGATTAAAGTAAGGGTGAAAAGAGTGGGGCAAGAGCCCACAGATTTCGATGGCGACATCGGAATGGGGTAAACTCTATCGGCTGCAAGGAGACCTAGATACTGTGGTCCGCAGATGGTCGCTCACCGCTAGACTATGCGAGCAATTGTATAGCTAGATAGATGACTACGGGCTTAGCGTTTCGGCGCTAAGTTACAGAACCCGGCTTATGAGACGAGCTTTTATGTTAGATTTGGCAGTGTTTATTACTATAAAAATACTCCGCGGTTAGGCGGAGTATTTTTTGTGGCGAAATGATTATTTAACGCTCTCGCAGATAGCGGTGAAGGCTTTTGGATCATTGACGGCGAGTTCAGCGAGAACTTTGCGATCAAGCTCAATACCTTTAGACTTCATGCCATTGATTAACTTGCTGTAGCTGATACCATTTTCGCGAGCAGCATTGTTGATGCGAGTAATCCAGAGGGCGCGTAAATCGCGTTTGCGATTGCGGCGATCTCGATAGGAATAGCGCAATGACTTGATAACGCCTTGCTTTGCGAGGCGGAAGCTGCGAGTGCGATAATGTTGCATGCCCTTTGCGGCTTTAAGAATCTTTTTGTGCTTTGCGCGAGCAGCGACTCCACGTTTAACTCTCATGGCTAGGCTCCTAATGCGGTTTTAACGTTTTTCTTGATTTTGCCACGAATAGTAGCGGCAGTTTTCATGTTGCGTTTGCGCGCCTTGGACTTCTTGGCCAAGATGTGATTACCAAACGCACGTTCGCGCATGACTTTACCAGTCTTGGTAATACGGACGCGCTTAGCGGTACCCTTGTGGGTTTTCATTTTTGGCATATGATACCTTTCCTACTTTAGTTAGTATTTGAACGCTTTGGGGTGTAGGGAACCGGTGGGCGTTGTGATGCAATCTACTTATGGCGAACCATGAAAGTGAGATTACGGCCGCTCATCTGGGACTTTCCGTCGATGACGACGTCGCCCCCTAGTTTTTCGATGATGCGATTCATGAGCTCAGTGCCGATTTCTTTGTGTGCCATTTCGCGGCCACGAAAGACAATCATAATCTTGACACGATCGCCGTCATCGAGCAACTCGAGGACTTTGCGGCATTTAATATTGAGGTCATTCTCCCCAATCTTCAAACCAAGCCTGATTTGTTTGAGCTCGGAGCTTTTGGCTTTTTTCTTGGCGCGCGATTGCTCCTTCATCTTTTGGTACTGATATTTGCCCCAGTCGATGATTTTGACAACTGGCGGATTGGCGTTAGGGGAGATTTCCACTAAGTCCAAGCCGGCATCGCGTGCCATAAGCTGAGCGTCGCGACTAGACATGATACCTAACTGCGCGCCTTCGGCGCTGATAACGCGCACCTCCGGATAACGAATATCTCCATTAATGCGTGTTTTCGAATTGTTGGTACCGATGGTAGTGCTCCTCAAAAAATTAGACTTGTTATGGCTAAGATTATACCAAAATGCCTCAAATAATACAAGAGGTGGCACCCCTGTATGACTAGACGGGAAAGCGAGGGCAATATTGGATAGCCTCGGCGATGTGCTCTGGGGCTATTTTAGGGGCGGATACGAGGTCGGCAATGGTTTGGGCGAGCTTGATGACTTTGAAGAATGACCTGGCTGATAGATGGTAATGCCTGGATGTTTCCTCAAGGAGGCGACGCGCCTGGGGGCTAAGCTGGCAATATTTAGCAACTTCGGCGGACGAGAGTCGTGCGTTGAACTTTGAACGGTCTTGAAAATGCTTATATTGTTGAGCTTGGGCGTTGTTTATGAGCATTTCGGCTTCATTTTGTTGCGGCGTGTTCGTGCTGGCTTTTGGTGCAGGGATAGTATTTTGCTCGTAGTTTAGCTCGATGGTGATGTCAATGCGGTCTAAAAGGGGTCCAGAGAGTTTGCGGCGGTAGTTGTAGAGAGCGGTGGGCGTACAGGTGCAAGTGTGGGAATTGGAGCCGTAATAGCCACAAGGGCAAGGGTTGGTAGTGGCGACGAGCATGAAATCTGCGGGGTAACTGATATGTTGGCCGATTCTACTAAGGGTGATAGTGTGATTTTCTAGGGGCTGGCGGAGAGCCTCGATGCGATTGCGTGGAAATTCGAGTAGTTCATCGAGATGAAGAATGCCGAGATGCGCAAGGGATATTTCGCCAGGGGTTAGGTTTTGGCCGCCGCCGATTAGAGAGGTGAGACTAGAACTGTGGTGCGGTGCACGGTACGGCCGCGTAGAGATAACACTTGTGCAAAGTGAGCTAAGAGAATGGATTTTCGTGATAGCAATTTGTTCGTCGAGCGATGGGGGAGGCAACAAATTGGCGCTAGCTTGCGCCAAAAGTGTTTTGCCGGTGCCGGGTGGGCCAGAAAAAAGAATGTTGTGACGTCCGGCAACGGCAACGGTGAGTGCACGTTTGGCAATGATTTGGCCAAAAATATCGTCTAGCACTAAGTGCTTACGCTTATCTGTTTGTGTATTTTTGACAGAAACGGATGGGGCCCTGATGGAAATCTTGCCTTTCAGAAATAGTCAAAGTTCACGCAAATTGTTGACGGGGATAAGGTCGATATCATGGGCGAGTAGCGAGGCTTGCGCCAGGTTGCCAGCGGGGATTATAAGTTGTTTGAAATGGTGCGTTTTGGCGACTTCGATGATATTTAGGATGCCTTTAACGGGGCGTACGTCGCCGTTTAAGGACAGTTCACCCACAAACATACGATGATGTAGGTCGGACGATAAAAGCTGCTGAGAAAGGCTTAGAATAGCCAATGCGATAGGCAGGTCTAGGTGGGTGCCATCTTTGCGCAGTTCGGCTGGAGCGAGATTAATAACAACTTTCTCGCGAGGGAAACGGAATGAGGAGTTGCGCAGTGCGGACCTGATGCGATCTCGACTCTCATCGATGATTTTGCTGGCGAGGCCGACTATATTGAAATAGGGGAGTCCACGAACGAGGTCGCCCTCTACGGTGACGAGGCGGCCAGTGTAGCCTTGAGGGATTGCTGAGTATACTTTTGAAATATTCATAGGGGGCATTATAAGAGGTGGCGCTCTTTTATTTAAAGCGTGAGTATGATAAAATTGATACAGTTGGGGCTGACAAAGCTTAGACGGATTATTAACAGCATGCATGCGGATCGATTAACACCGTAAGTGTTTTCATAAATGCAGACAAAACTGCTAGTAAGCATGTAGCTTATATGCCTGCTTACGCTTTGGCCTAAGATATACCTAGGTCTGTTATCCTCGGTGAGATACCATAACTTCGGATAATATCATACACATGGTAATAAGGTTGACCTTCTGACAGTGGTTAGCACGAAAATTTAGTCATGACTTCGCTGAGTTTTGTTTATTCCAGCTCTAGTGAGTTTGTCGAGATGAAAGAATGAACTATGTCCGTAGATTGCATGCCAGAGGTAGTTCGGACCCGGAGGCAGTATCCGGCAGCTCCACCAGAAAAAGTTTCAAAAAACGCCTATTTAGGCGATTTTTTGTTGATTGATGAACTAAAAAAGAGAAAAAGAGAAGATCCGGTAACTGCGAGGAAAACCGGATCTTCAGTGTGGAGTGTGGAGTTATATATTTTGGAATCGATGTTTGTTTTTGGCCTCTGGATAATAATTTTATTCAAAAGCTACCTCTATAATAAAGCCTTAAAATGCTTGTGTCAATAAAAAATATGTTGTATTTTTTGCAACATTTTTGCATAGATGTGTAGTGGGCTTGGCGTGTAATTGTGGCTGAATGTCGTGTGAGTTTGGCGTCTGTTTTACTGAATGCGTGGGCAGGTAGTTGTGCGCAATGAAAGGTCGCGAGTCGGCAGCTAGGGCGCGAAATAATGGGCGGAATCGGTCGTCAGGGGTGGTATCTATATCTGTAAAAAATACATAAACGGATTAGCAATTGAGGTGACGAAAAATATGGCGATTTTACGAAAAAAGATCGACTGGCGACGTCGATTTTTTAAATATTATTAATAATGTAAGCAGCAATATTTTAAATAATGTTGTAATAATTACATTCCAATATTTGTTCGGTTTGCATCTGTAGCGGGGGAGTCTGTTGTAAAAAACACAATGACTTTTGAACACATGGGTTATTGACTTTTGAACAAATATTTGCTATATTGAGATTGTGCTTGAGCAAACACAAACAAGTACAAAAACAAAACAAAGGTGTGTAAGATATTTGGCGTAGTAATAGCTTATTTCTAGCCATAAATTACAACCTAGGAGTAAGCTAAGCTCCGCCAAAGACTTACCGAGAGGTAAGGAGCGTAGAGCGCGTAAACCAACGATACGACTAGCACATTAGATACCCGAAACAGAGAAGTACGAAGGTTTGCAAGGACTATGCCTCTCTATACGAGAGGCGGTCAATCAAGCTAAGGGTAGAGAACAAGTTTGCGGCTATAAGTAATGTATATATTTGCCGGATAAACTCCTCTACCTTTGGCCCAAGTGTCTTGGGGGAAGAAGATATTACTGTATTTTCTGAATGCGATGACTTGTTTTTCGCGCGGCGAGCGGTGAAGGGCAAGAGCATTGGTGGGGTGCTTTTGTGCTATAATTCGCTTATGGATAAGTTGTTGCTGATTGCTGCTATTACTGCTTTCTTCTTCATGACTGCGATGATGTTTTTTACTAGCCCGAGCGGAGTGGGCGCTCTAGGGGTTTTAGTATTTTTTACACTCGTATATATATTTTGTTTAGGTCTTGCAGTTTTTGGCTGTAGACTGTTCTTTGCATTGAAAGCGAAAATTAATCGTGCTTCGGCAGGGAACATAAAAAAGAAGAGCTATTATTACGGCCCAGTTATTGCTTTGGCGCCGTTATTTTTGTTAGTCGGTCAATCCTTTGGCGGATTGCTTTTTTATGAGGTAGCAGCAATAGTTGTGCTAGAAGTACTATTGTGTTTCTTAGTTTCTCGCAACGTCCTATGATATAATAGTGCTTATGGATAATAAGGGCGGCGGCGCACAAGGTACATCTGGCGAGACCGAAAAGCTTTTTGGGGCGGTAGAGACTGGCGAGAATTTTGATGCATTTATGGGATCTCGTGAGGATCTGAAACCGAAAATGGAGACGCCCGCTGAACTGATAGATAATGACAATACAGCGGAGATAGCTGGAGAAGAACAACCGACAGAGCAGCCTGCTGCTGCCGTAACAGATGATGATTCTGCGGACGACGAGAAAAAGGATGAGGAAGTCAAAGAACAGTTGGCGAAGCTAAAGGTGTCAGGGAATGCCGGAATGTTGCCGAGCGCATACGAAAAGGCGGTAAGAAGCATTATGGCTAGGAACCGAAAAGATCCGTTCCGCTTGGTACGGGAATTGGATATTGCCCGTTGGGACTTGATGGAAAAAGCATTCTCGAGGAAATTAGGTGATGGCCTGAACGGCTCGGGAGCTAAGTGATGGATATCTGGACGATTGTAATCGTTGCCATACTAGTTGTCGCCTTATTGGTTATTCTTTGGAAGACTTGGGCGGGCGGCAAGCGCGAAAAGAAGAATATAGCGCGGGCACTAAAGATGGTGCCGATGTTAATTCACCTACCGCCAAGTACGGATGATATCGAGGTGGGCGGGCGTGATGAGCGTGACGTTATTAATGAGCAGATATCTGAGGCGCAGGTGATGTATAGTATCATCTCCTCAACTCTCAAAAAGGGATTGAGAGCGAAATTGTATGGGCAGAAACATATCAGCTTCGAGATTGTGGCGCATGATGGTTTTATCAAATACTATGCAATCGTGCCGGCGATATTGACTGAAACAATAAAGCAGGCGATTACGGCAGCTTATCCGACGGCGCGTCTAGAGGAAGTGGAGGATCCGAATTTCTTTAGCGCTGAAGGTAAGCTAGATGCGGTATCTGGTGGTGAAATGCGCCTCAAGGAAGACTATTGGTATCCGATAGCGACTTATGAAGATTCGAAGCGCGATGTGGCGTTAGGGTTGATTAACGCAATGTCGGTGGCGAAAAAAGGTGATGGAATTGGCCTACAAATAATGTTCCGTCCGACGGATGGTGGCTGGGTATCAAAATCATTAGAGCGAGTACAGAATATAAAAGACGGGAAGAAATTACGAAGTAGTGCGAGCAACTTTATTGATCGGATACTATATGGCGTGGGTAATTTAGTTGGCGATATCGTCAAAGCCTTATGGGAGCCGCCGGATGCGCATGATCCGTATAAGAGCGAAGATAAGCAATTAACCAATCTTCAACAAGAAGAAATCCAAAAGATTGAGGATAAGACTAAATATCCTGGTTTTGAGGTAATGATAAGAGTGATTGCTAGCTCGAGCCATAAAGTGCGTTCGGAGTCGCTACTAAATGGCGTAGTTTCGATTTTCTCCCAGTTTGATTTGCCGCAGTATAACGGTTTCCGCTATGACATTATGAATCGCTCGGACGAGCTGGTGCGCGATTATATATTAAGAATCTTCCCGCAAACTAGTCGTAGCATGGTCTTAAATAGCGTAGAAATGGCAAGCTTATTCCATTTGCCGGCTCAAAATGCAATTCCGACTTCACAGGTGGAGAGGCAGTCCGTAAAGCAGGTGGATGGTCCGGCAAAATTGGCAGAAGATGGAATTATATTGGGCGTGAATGAATTTCGTGGCGAGAAGAAAATAATTCGCTTGCGCGAGAAGGACCGACGTCGTCATACGTATGCGATTGGTGCTACGGGTTCTGGTAAATCTGTACTCTTGGAGAACCTGGCATATCAGGATATGTGCGATGGGCGAGGTTTTGCTTTTATTGATCCGCACGGTGATGCGGTTGAGTGGTTGCTCAGTCGCGTGCCGCAGGAGCGCATGGATGATGTGATTTTGTTCGAGCCGGGCAATATGGATAATCCGGTCGGTATGAATATGTTTGAATTCCAGACGGAAGACCAGAAGGACTTCATCGTACAAGAGGGCATTAATATGCTGACGTCTTTGTATGATCCGCAGAATCAGGGTATCTTTGGTCCGCGCGCGCAGCATATGTTCCGAAATGCGGCACTATTGTTAATGAGCGATCCAGATGGTGGCACCTTTATTGATATTCCGCGCTGCTTTATTGATCCAGAATTCGTAAAATCTAAGCTCAAATACGTCACAGACAAGACGGTATATGATTATTGGACAAAAGAGTTTCCAGCTTCGCAGAAATCAAACGATGCGGGTGAAGTTACGAGCTGGTTCGTATCGAAATGGGGTCCATTCCTTTCGAACAAGATGATGCGCAATATTTTGGGGCAGCCGAAATCCGGATTTAATATTCGCGAAATCATGGATAACAAGAAGATATTGCTGGTGAATCTGTCGAAGGGTAAGACGGGCGAGCTAAATGCGAAGTTGCTTGGTATGATTTTTGTGATGAAATTCCAGGCGGCGGCGATGAGTCGGCAAGATACGCCAGAAGATGAGCGCGTTGATTTTTGTCTATTTGTGGATGAGTTTCAGAACTTTGCAACGGAGAGCTTCGAGTCGATTCTATCTGAGGCGCGCAAATACCGCCTGAATCTGATTTTGGCCAACCAGTTCATGACACAGCTGACGGATAAGATTCGTGAGGCGTTGCTTGGTAACGTTGGTACATTGCTGTCTGGCCGTATTGGCGTGACGGATGCGGAGTTGATGGAGAAGGCATTCTCGCCGGTATTTAATGCGGAAGATTTGCATAAACAGCCGAACTACAACTGGATCGCAACGGTAATGATGTTCGATACGCCGACAGCGCCGTTTACGATGAAGTCTTTGCCGCCGATGGGTGAGGATAATGAGGAATTAATGAAGCGCATGAAGGCGTACGCATTGACTAAATATGGTCGACCACGAGCAGAGGTCGAGGCGGAGATTGATGCGCGCTTGGCGGCGAATGATAAAGACGACGGCGCGAAGGCTACGAGTGGAGCAGGAGCAGCGGTGGCTGCTGGTGGCGCAGCTGGTATGGCGGCGAGCGGGAGTAAGCCGGCACCGGCAAAACCGAAAAAGAACTTCTTGGATTCATGGTTAGAGAAGAAAGCTAAGCTTAGCAAGCAGGCGCGTCAGGAAGCTTCACAAGCGATGAATGATAAGGGGACTGGGGTGACGTCAGCTAGAAAACCGGGCGCTTCGCCAGAAGCGATGCCGTCGAAGATGGAATCGGCGCCGGCACCCGCGGTACTAGATGTACCTATGCCGGATAACAAGCCGCCAATGCCGGTGGCACAACCGATGCCTAGCGCTACACCTACGGCTCCGTCGGCGGCGCCTGTAGCCTCTGTGGTCGAAACGATTCCAGAACGAAGAAAAGAGCCTACGCCAGCGCCGACAATAGAGCCACAGCCGGTTACGGAAAGAGTATCACAGGATGCTATAGCAGAGCTCGACGAGATGTTGACGGGATCTACTTGGACGACGACGGCGGCACAAAATGCGGTCACTACGACGAAGGCGGAAAATAAGAAGGCGGTTGATGATTTACTGAAGACGGAAGCGAAAATGAAGATTAAACACGAACCGCGAAAGGTATTGAACGTAAGTCAAGAGGCGGTGGCTGCTGGCAGCACGCAGAATGCACAGCCTGCAAAACAAGCCAACCAGAGCGGTTCTATGAGCGTTCAGGACACTGAAGACGGTACTGTACTGCGTTGGCGCTAAAACGGCCCTTAGATGCGAAAATAGGGGGCTTAAACTTGATTTTATGAGGGGAATAGCATATTATTATACATGTATTAATTATCAAGTTGAGGTAAGCATAAAATGGCTGAAGCGAAAAAGTCCGGCGCTGATGATTATGGCGCAAAGGATATTCAGGTTCTTGATGGCTTGGAGCATGTACGCAAGCGTCCAGGCATGTATATCGGATCGACTGGCTATGACGGTTTACACCATCTCGTAAAAGAGATTGCAGATAACTCAATTGATGAAGCGATTGCAGGATATGCGACGCGCGTCGAAGTTACTTTGCTGTCTGATGGTGGCTGTCGCGTTGTCGATAATGGTCGCGGTATTCCTGTAGATATCCATCCAAAAACCAAGAAGTCTGCATTAGAGACGGTATTGAGCGTCTTGAATGCGGGCGGTAAGTTTGGCGGCGGTGGTTATAAGGTATCTTCTGGTCTGCATGGCGTGGGTTCGTCTGTAGTGAACGCATTATCAACTCGTATGATTGCGGAAGTGTATAAGGACGGAAAGATACATCATATCGAGTTTGAAAAGGGCAAGACCGTAGTGCCGTTTGCGCAAACTGGCAAAACAGACAAACAGGGTACGATGATTACTTTCTATCCAGATGCAGAGATATTTAAAGAAACGACGGTCTTTGATTACGACTGGGTAGTAAATTACTTACGTCATCAAGCTTATCTCACTAAAGGCATCTTAACTTGCGTACATGATGAGCGAACGGGGAAGAGCGACTCTTTCTATTTTGAAGGAGGTATCAAGAGCTACGTTCGTCGTTTGAATGAGGGGAAAGAAGTGGTTTCCGATGATATCTTCTACGTCGAGAAGCCGATTGAGGATATTGTCGTTGAGATTTCGGTCCAGTATAATGACACCTTTGCTGAGACTTTGCGTCCATTTGTCAACAACGTATTGACGCCGGATGGCGGTACGCATGTGGTTGGTTTTCGTACGGCATTAAATCGTACGATTAATGATTATGCGCGCAAAAATGGTCTCCTGAAAGAGAAAGAAGATAACCTGACGGGCGACGATATTAAAGAAGGCTTGACGGCTGTAATTTTAGTCAAATTACCAGATCCGCAGTTTGAGGGGCAGACGAAGAATAAGCTTGGCAACCCGGAAGTGCGCGGTTATACCGATAAGGTGATGAGCGAATACTTTGCCTATTATCTTGAAGAGCATCCAGATGTGGCAAAGAAGATTGTCAATAAAGCAACCTTAGCGGCTCGTGCGCGCAAGGCGGCGCGTGCGGCGCGTGATAATGTGATTCGCAAGGGGGCATTTGAGGGGTTGAATTTGCCTTCAAAGTTGGCTGACTGTTCTTCGCGCGACCGTACCGAGTGTGAGCTCTTCATTGTAGAGGGTAACTCGGCGGCGGGTTCAGCAAAGGAGGGGCGCGATTCGAAGATCCAGGCAATTTTGCCATTGCGCGGTAAGGTTTTAAATACTGAGCGGGCACGTCTAGATAAGATGTTCGCGAATGCGGAGATTGTATCGCTGATTAAGGCGCTGGGCGTTGGTATTGGTGACACTTTTGATATTAATGGACTTCGCTACTATAAGATTGTATTCATGACGGATGCGGATGTGGATGGTGCACATATTTCGACGCTTCTTTTGACTTTCTTCTTCCGTTATATGCCAGAAGTTATAAAAGCGGGGCATGTATATTTGGCAAAGCCGCCACTGTTTGGCTTGATTAAGGGTACCGGCAATACGCGTAAGATTGAGTATGTCTACAACGAAGAGGCTCTAGAGCATACGCTAACGAAGAAAATCGAGGAGCGTAAAGTTGCCGGCACAAAGATAAATCCAGACGACGAGCGCTTTAAGCAGGCTGGCTATACGGCGCAACAACGCTTTAAAGGTCTTGGTGAAATGGACGCCGCTCAGCTTTGGGAGACGACGATGAACCCGAAGAACCGTACTTTGATTCGTGTAAATATTGAAGATGCGGAGAAAGCGGATGCAATCTTCACAAAACTAATGGGTAGCGAGGCAGAATTACGTAAAAACTTTATCCAGTCTAGAGCAGCAACGGTCGACCTGGACGATTTGGACTTCTAAGGAGAAATGAGAAATGGCAGATAAAGACGAAAAAGATACAAGTAAAGTTGGCGGCGTCTCTGATGCGAGCGACGATAAAGGTGTCGATGAGACTTTGGGCGACTATAAAACGACTGAGCCTGAAGAGGAAGAGATCGTTAAAGTTGGCGGACTAAAGGCGCATATGGCCGAAGATGGCGTTGAGGAATTGACCGTAGAGAACGTGATGGAGGATAGCTTCCTGCGCTACTCGATGTCGGTTTTGATTGATCGTGCGCTTCCTGATGTGCGCGATGGTTTGAAGCCGGTGAATCGCCGTATTCTTTACGCGATGAATAAGAATGGTTGGAAAGCGCCACATGCGACGGTAAAATCCGCGCGTATCGTAGGTGAAGTAATGGGTAAATATCACCCGCACGGCGATTCTTCGATTTATGAATCGATGGTAAATTTGGCTCAACCTTGGAAGATGCGCTATACGCTCGTGGAAGGCCAGGGTAACTTTGGCTCGATGGATGGCGATGAAGCGGCTGCTTCGCGCTATACCGAGGCGCGAATGGACAAGGTGGGCGCAGAGCTATTGTCTGATATCGAGAAAAACACCGTTGATTTTCGTGACAACTTTGATGGAACTGAGCAGGAGCCAGTAGTGTTGCCGGCGGCGGTACCGAACATTCTCTTGAATGGTCAGATGGGCATTGCGGTCGGTATGGCAACGAATATCCCGCCACATAACCTTGGCGAGGTAGTTGATGCAACGATTGCGCAGATTGATAACCCAGACATTACTCTCAAGGAGTTAATGAAACACGTGAAGGGCCCAGATTTTCCGACCGGTGCAGAGGTCTATGGTGGCGCACCGATGATGCAAGCCTACGAAACTGGTCGCGGTTCAGTGACGATTCGTGCAGTAGCGAATATTGAAGAGCGCAAGAATGGTCGCTTCAATATTGTAATCACGGAAGTGCCTTATGGTATGAGTAAAGAGGCCTTTGTTGATAAGGTACGCGAACTCGTACTTGCGAAGAAACTTGATCATATTGCTGATGCGCGTGATGAATCGGCGCGCGGTAAGATTCGCGTGGTAGTGGAGCTCAAGAAGGATGCTTTCCCGAAGAAGATTTTGAACCAGCTCTACAAATTGACTGGCTTACAGACTACGTTCCACTACAATGTGTTGGCGCTAGTTGACGGTATACAGCCGAAGGTGATGGGGCTCAAGGAGATTTTGGCGGAGTTCATTAAGCATCGCCAAAAAGTTGTACGTCGTCGCACGGAGTTTGATCTCAATAAGGCGAAAGAGCGTGCGCATATCTTAGAGGGTTTAAAGATTGCGCTTGATCATATTGATGAAGTTATCAAGACGATTCGCGAGTCTTATGATGATGCGGATAAGCGCTTGATGGAACGCTTTGGCTTATCTGAAGTGCAGGCGGCGGCTATTTTGGCAATGCAGCTGCGTCGTCTCCAAGGACTAGAGCGCGATAAAATTGAAAATGAATTGAAAGAGCTTCAAGAGTTGATTGCGAAGCTCGAAGGTATTTTGGCTTCCGAGCAGGCGATTCTGAATGTTATTAAGGAAGAATTGCTCGCTATGAAAGAGAAATATGGCGATAAGCGTCGCAGTAAAATCTTCAACCATGAGCTAGGGAAGTTTGCGGAAGAAGATTTGATTCCGGACGAAGAAAGCGTAGTGCTTTTGACGGCGCAAGGTTACGTCAAGCGCGTACTGCAAAATGATTTCAAGAAGCAGAATCGTGGCGGCAAGGGTCGTCGCGGTATGACGACGAAAGAAGAGGATGTAATCGATACGATAATTACGGCTTCGTCGCATGATTATTTGCTATTCTTTACGAATCAGGGGCGGATTTTCCGCATCAAGGCTTATGAAATACCGCAATCATCATTAGTGGCAAAAGGTACGGCTTCGGTGAACCTGTTGAACCTACACCCAGAAGAGAAGATTACGGCCGTAATTAAGCAAGGCGATGAAGCGGGCGAAAATGGTTACTTATTTATGACCACGACGAAGGGTACAATCAAGAAGACTTCATTGAAGGATTATGCTAATATACGCACGAATGGTTTAATTACGATTAAGCTTGATGACGGCGATGAACTACGTTGGGTACGTGGCACGACGGGGGAGAATGACATTATCATTTCGACTTCGGCCGGCCAGGCAGTGCGCTTTAATGAGAAAGATGTGCGCCCAATGGGTCGCTCGGCGCGCGGCGTGCGTGGTGTACGCTTGCGTCCAAACGATACGGTAGTTGGTATGGATGTCGTGTCGGATCCGAAGAGCCAGAAATTGATGGTAATCTCTACAAAAGGTTACGGCAAGATGACGGCAGCGACTAATTTCCCGCCACATAAGCGTGGTGGCGTTGGTGTTAAGGTGGCGGCGGTAACGGCGAAAACCGGTCCAATTGCGGCAGTGCACACGCTTGATCCTGAAGCGAAGGAGATTATCATGATGTCGACGAGCGGGCAGGCGATTAGGGTGGCCGTAAAGGATATTCCAACGCTTGGTCGTGCTACGCAAGGCGTGCGCGTGATGCGACTTAATGATAGTGACACGGTGGCCTCAATCGGTATCATTCCGCACGAAGAGGAAGAGGCGGAAGCGGAAGCTGAAGATACAAAACCGGCTAAAGAATAGTTAGTATTTAGAGACTTGACGAAGTTTACGCGATAGTGTAGAATTTACAACTGTCCGTTGTAGACATTGGGTACGAAAGCCATTCTCCTCGTTTTTATCCCCCTGGGAGCATATAGCACCAATATGCGCCCGGCCAATATGGGAGTGGCGAGTAGTATGCGAGGCGCGAAGCGATACTGCCATATCGTATGCGACACGTTACGCCGTAGTGGCAAGTGGCTCTCGTTAGATTAGCGGAGCGGTGCTACTACCGTGCAATGTGGCATTAATATGTCTTGCGCGTGCTTGGGCCTGACGCCAAGGGCGAAAGTGCGTACTTCCGACCAATGTGACATTCATCTTATTGTTATAGGGAGGATGATTGTCGACAACGTGTGTTTTTTCCGGTTTGCGACCGATATATTTCGGTCGCTTTTTTTATTGCATTTATTACTTTGATTCTTTTGCGATAGGGGAGTGACGGTTATGCTATAGTATGGTTATGGATTTGAATTGTATAGGAGGCCTGATTGCGTTTGTGCTGGGGTGGTTTTTTGCGCAAACTGGCAAACTAATAGGGGATCTTTTCGTAAAGAAACGCGCTCTAAATCTCAGGGAACTACTTGATTGCTATACGCGAAGTGGGGGGATGCCAAGTGGACATACGGCGAGTTTTTTGGGCTTGACGACCTTCTTGGGACTGAAAACGGGTTTCATGTCAGGGTTGTTTGTTTTGGCGCTAGCAATGACGATTATTGTTGTCTATGATGCAGTGAATGTGCGCTATGCAGTGGGGGAGCAGGGCAAGCTGCTGAATATTATTGCCGAGTCGGACGACAATGAAGAAACGCGCAAAATGAAGGTCGTAGAGGGGCACACGATACCGCAAGTTTGCGTGGGAGCTGCGTTAGGGATATTGCTCGGTTCTGTCTGTTATATGCTTTTCTAAGGGGTGGGGTAAAAAAGATAAAAAAAGTCCAAAAAAGTGCTTGACAGGGCAAACTGGGTAATATAAGATAAGAACAGTTCAACTGCGAGGGAGCTATTATTTTAAGCACTCTTTTGGTTGAGCCCAGAAAAATAACGTTTTTTAACAATTTAGTTGTGCAATTAATTATCATCGTCAGTCTTTTATATTGAGTTTTATCTTAGTTTCACTAAGATATAAATCTGCACATTCTCAGAAATAGCAAAACAAGTTTTTCTATTTCGTTCGAATGTTTGATTTATCAAATTTTTTCAAAAGTCTACCTTCGGGTAGCATTTAATGGAGAGTTTGATCCTGGCTCAGGATGAATGCTGGCGGCATGCCTAATACATGCAAGTCGAGCGGCAGCGAGGGTCTCATCCTGTTCTTGAAGTTTTCGAGAATAGAATGAGATCTGTCGGCGAGCGGCGGACGGCTGAGTAACGCGTGGGAACGGACCCCAAACTGAGGGATAAC
>CAMJLE010000010.1 GCA_946406665.1 uncultured Candidatus Saccharibacteria bacterium
CTAATCTATAGTCCGCCAAAGCGGCTTAAGATTGACTAATATATTAGACTGTGATATAATTATATTTACTTTGTACCTTTAAATCATCGTTTCCCGAAAGGAGAAGAGACCTATTATGTTACAGAAAATCAAAGCACTAACGACGAAAGCATCAAGCATACGCCATTTTGGCGCCCTTGCCATCATGAGCGCATCGTTAATGATCAGCATCGCACTCTCGCGGATTATGGCAAGAGGTAGACCGCAGGCCATCATCTTCTTCTGTGTCTGTCTCGTAATAAACATCGCATCTGGAAAAATCATGCCCAATACGGGTAATGAGGCAGAGCAAGCATGGCGGGCGAGATCATGGTCTTACTGGTTTATGGCGCACCTCCTTTTATTATTAGCACTGCTCGCCAAAGAATGGGACTACGAAGCAGTGTATTCGCTCCTGTGCAATTCCAGGATTGAGCGGCTATATCTCGGAGTAACATTTGCCATATCGATAATATCCTTCCTTGTCGCGGAGCTTGTAAAGCGACATCAGAAAAGATGATTTTAAAAAGCCGGGCGTCACTATGCGCCCGGTCTTTTTGTTGAATCTAGATTCCTGGAACAGGGAAGATTTCGGCAATCTCGCGAACTTCTTCGCGCATCTGCGCCAATTCGCCTTTGAATGAACTCTCTGGCTTATTCTTCTTTTCAATCTCTACGCAAATTTCCGCCAAACGTCGCATCCAATCGCCAATCTTAATCATTTCCGTACGACTCATACCGCGCGTCGTAATCGCGGCCGTGCCCAAACGAATCCCAGACGGCTTAAATGGCGGAAGTGTGTCGTTCGGAATTGCATTGGCATTCAAAGTTAGGCCGACTTTATCCATCATTTCTTCCATTATCTTGCCATCTACGCCAAATGACCCCATCATATCTACTAATATGAGATGGTTCTCCGTGCCACCACCGACAAGCTTGAATCCATGCTTTATTAGCGTATCCGCCAATACCTTGGCATTGCTCATTATGTTACGAGCGTAATTTTGGAAAGAAACCTGTTCGGCTTCGTAGAAAGCAACAGCCTTTGCGGCAATAATATGCATCAACGGCCCACCTTGCGTACCAGGGAAGACTGAACGATCAATGAGAGTAGGAATGTTTTCCAAAGTGTGTTCAGGCTTTTTGAGCGGATTGCTCACTTTACCTCGGCTCAAGATTAGGCCGCCACGTGGTCCGCGCAATGTTTTATGTGTAGTGGTTGTCATTACATGAAAACCAAAATCCAACGGATTCGGATGTGCACCGCCAGCAATCAAACCAGCCACATGCGCCATATCGGCCATCAACAAGCAATCTGGGATCTGCTTGCCAATTTCAACTACGCGCTCGAAATCCGGCACCTTCGCAAAAGCAGAATAGCCAATTAGGATAATTTTTGGTTTATGTTCTTTGGCTAATTTCTCTAGCTCATCATAGTCAATATCGCCAGTCTCCGGATCTGTGCCATAAGCAATGAAATTGTAAATCTTTGCGCTGAGCGTCACGGGAGAGCCATGCGTAAGATGACCGCCATGACCCAAATTCATACCTAGGACAGTATCGCCCGGCTCTAGCCAAGCGTTATAAACCGCGTTGTTCGCCTGCGCACCCGAATGTGGCTGAACATTAGCATGGTCAGCATGAAATAGACGGCGTGCCCGCGCAATTGCTAGACGCTCAACCTTATCCGTAAATTGCTGGCCACCATAGTAGCGATGATTGGCCGGTTCGCTTGCCAAAACATCGTCGTCAGAGCCTTCTAAGTCCTCAAAGCCAGGATAGCCCTCTGAATATTTGTTCGTAAAAACTGAACCCATCGCCTCCAAGACTTCGCGCGAGACATAGTTCTCGCTCGGAATCAATTCCAACCCCTCGCGTTGGCGTTGCTTTTCGCCTTCAATTAGTTCAAATATTTTGCTGTCTTTCACTAGAATCTCCTTTCGATTAATAACACTCCTATATCGGCAATCTAGATCATGGTTGCGGCTCCATATTATCTGCCTATAGTATAGCATGCTAGTACAAAGGAAGACGCCAACAAAAAACGCCTGACCTCGGCGTCGAATAACGTAACTAATATATAGCTCATTGCTAAACTCACACTAAATATCCGGTCAGGCACTTATAAATATCATAAAAAAGAAAGGCCCGCGCTTAATCTGCGCGAGCCAGAAATGTGTGAGCATGTCACCCAAGAGGTCTCACTAAGAGAAGAAATACAGGCCAAAATGGACGATATTGGCCGGCATCCGTCTTCATAAAAGGGAAATCGGACGGAGCCCATTGCATTTCAGGAATAATAGTCGCATCTCGCCTGATTAAGCTCAAGCCCTCGAAGCATTGACTAAAACACTCACGCATGCAATTGCGCGTCTCCCCTTAGTAAGCCAAGTTGACAAGTAACCCCGCGCCCCTTTAGAGTTGGCCAGCCGTGCCGGATACACAACTCACGCGATCGCGTATTATTTTAGTACAGAACACGTTGCTTGCCAATACACCTAACAAAAAACTGGCAATTTGCCAGTTTTTTGATCAATATCTGATTAAAATAATTTCTTTGGTGGCTCCGGTCGGACTTGAACCAACGACACAAGGCTCTTCAGGCCTCTGCTCTACCAACTGAGCTACAGAGCCACTACAAATTAGTATAACACAGCAATCGCCAAAAGTGAAACCCCTACAAATAGCACCCCCCAACAAACAAGAAGTTTAATCTACATATTCTTTGCAATTGACGCATATCATGGTATAATATATACAACACTATGAAAGGGGGTGTTTCAAAATGTTTGTACCTGGTAGTGGCATAGGCCCCGATGGTGGATTTCAAGGATACAGAGGCGGGCCCGGCCCCAGACGTGGGCGCGGGCCTGGACGTGGGCGCGGAGCATTCATCCCATTTTTCGGTCTTATCGGCCACGCCCACCCCGACGATCCCGGCGGCGGAGTGATCAACAGGTCCGCCGAAAACGAGGAAGAACCCAAACAGTTCTCTTTGCTAGAATATCTGGGAGAGTTATTGTTGCAGTTCTTTTCCTAAAAGAGTCCAGTAATTGCGCTGGGCTCTTTCTCATTTCTTCGATATAATCGAAGCATGAAAGGCAAATCTAGACGAAAAACAGCCCCAATCAAACGCCGAAAAATCGTCATTGCCGGATCCGCCTGTTTTCACGAAGAAGCCGCAAAATACAAAAGCAAATTTGAAGAAAAGAACCACGACGTCCTCGCCTGCACGGAATCAGCTGATGCGCCACGCGGCTGGCACGAATTATATACCGATTTCTATAACGGGCTATCGCAAGCTGACGACATTTTCGTGCTCAATTTAGACAAAAAGGGTATCAAAGGCTACATTGGCTACGAGACTTTCGCCGAAATGTCTAGCATGGTTGTCCGAAAAATAAATGGCGAAGATATCAACATTTACCTGCATCAATGGCCGGACGAATCATGCGGATGTTACGAAGAAATCATGGAAATGGCCAAAAAGGGCTGGATTAAACTACTAGAACCACCTTGCGAATAGCTATATAATATAGCTATGAAAAAATTTAATACGTCGCCACTTTCTGGCATGCAAGAACTACTACCAACCGAGCAGGCAGTTTTTGACCAGCTCAAGCAAAATATTAGCGACGTATACCACCATTACGGATTCTTAAGTATCGAAACGCCAATTATTGAACGTACCGATATTTTATTCGCAAAAGCTGGCGGCGATACCGAGAAGCAAATTTACATGGTTAGCAAAACCGCCGAATCCGCCGATTCTGCCGACCAAGCCTTGCGTTTCGATCATACCGTGCCGCTCGCACGCTATGTCGTCGAGCATAATAATGATTTAGCTTTTCCATTCCAAGTCACCCAAATTAATCGCAACTTCCGCGGCGAACGCGCCCAACGTGGCCGTTTTCGCGAGTTTTACCAATGCGATGCAGACATTATTGGCCGCGAAAAGCTACCAATTACCTACGACGCCAAGATAATCGCCTGCATCTATGACGCACTAAAAACATTCAAATTACCAAAAATGCTAATAAGAATTAGCAACCGCAAAGTCTTAGCAGGCTTTCTAGAATCACTTGGTTTGTCCGACAAAACTAGCGATATTTCTAACGTTATAGACCACGCCGAAAAAGTCCCCGTCGAAAAAAGCACCGCAGCCCTCCACGAGCTCGGGCTAAACGACGAGCAAGTCGACAAAGTCATCGCATTCATGTTTACGCGCGGAGATTACGAAGAGATAGAAAAGAAACTCGGCGAAATTATGGGCGATATTACTCCCGTCTCCGAAGGTCTTGCCGAGCTCAAAGCCGTTTTTGATATTCTCGCAAAAAAGGGAACGGGGAACTGCATTATCGACTTCATGATAATTCGCGGCCTCGACTACTATACTGGTACCGTCTTCGAAATTATGCTCGAAGATTACCGAGAAATTGGCAGCATTTCTGGTGGCGGCCGCTACGAAAACCTCGCCAGCAACTTCACTGATCAAAAATTCCCGGGCGTTGGCGGTTCAATTGGACTCACGCGTCTATTCTTCGTCCTTAACGAATACAATCTCATCAATATCGACATCAAACAGCCTGTCGACTACGTCATTCTGCCAATTAGCGAAAATGAGTACGAAGATAGCTTCGAACTCGCCGACAAACTCCGCGAGCAGGGCAAGACTGTCGATGTTGACTTATCCGATCGTAAGCTTGGCGATAAGTTCAATCGCGCCAGCAAAATATCCAATTTCGCCATCGTTATCGGAAACGACGAAGTGCTCAGCGGCAATTATCAAGCCAAGAATCTCAAAACTGGCGAGCAAACACCGCTTATGCTACCATAATAGCTATGGATAATAGCTCTAGCCCTCAAACCATCAATCAGCCAACACCTGAAACAAACATCTTCAACGAGCCAATCTCGACGCCGAGTTCTACACCAACCGCACCCACAACAGCTACAGCTAAAAAATCCCACAAAGGCACAATCGTTATCGTCATTATCGTTACCATCATCTTCATCGCTGGTATTGTAGCGCTAATCTTTTTGCTTCCAAAACTATTCGGCCAGAACAAACAAATCGACGACAATATCAGCGTCGCTGAACCTGCCAAAGAAACCCTAGATGTTTATGACAATCTAGCTATCGACTACAAAAGCGGGGGCATTGATATTGCAGAATATTTCAAGCAGCTTGTTTATCTCGAAATAGACAGCAGCAAAGCCGACAAAGGCTACCAAACCGAATACGACCATCCCGGCATCAGTCATCGCGACGAAATTTTGCGTATCATCGAAGAAAACTATGGCAAATTAGATAAAGATCTCGTCGAACAATACGTCCTAACGTTAACTCAGAAAAGTTTCGTCTACGGCACCGAAAGCGAGACGACATCAAACGCCAACGATGTTATACTCGCCGACAGCGAAGAAGAACAACGCTCATATAAAATGCATTATTTTGACCGCGCAAGACTATCCAAGAACAAACATTTTATTATTTGGTATACCAAAGAAGGCGAAGATAAAGCCACCCAATCGCAAATCGACACTATCGACGACACTCTTGAAAGCACTATTAGCGCATACAGTGACACTTTTGGCGAGAAATACTGTTTCGACCCCGAAATAACTACCGCAAGTCCGCTATTAGCAAATAGCGCAAACAAAATCCTCCGCGCAAACGGCATCCCAGAAAATACCTGGAAGAACACCATGAATGTTTATGTATATGACACAAAAAGCGAATCCGTGCTAGGATACTGGCTTGTCGGCAAAGCTAACACGGACAATATTATCCTGCGTTTCATCGTTGATGCCGCAATGAAAGAAGATTATCTCACTCGACCATATGTAGTTCTGAACAAACGACTCCTAAATAATACGGTCGATTTCAAACAGGTCGTAAGCCATGAGCTTTTCCATCACTACCAATATAGCTATTGTATGACTAAGACAAATGACGCCTGCCCAGACAGCCAAGATTTCTCATATTCAGAAATGGCCGCTAATTACGCCAGCGCCACGATTCATGGCTATTCCGAAGATTCCTTCCTATCAAACTGGAGCAATAAGCATCGTGAAGGAATTCATAGTGGCCTCATAAATATAACTAGTGGCGGCGCAACTGGGTACGGTAGCTTTCCATATCTCGCTGCCTATACAAAATATGGCTCAAACCAAACCGTCATGGCTGCTAACTCGCGTTCGAATCCACTCGCGTACCTCGAAGAAAAGGCTGGCGCATCCAATATGCAAAAAATCGCTACCGCAAGCGCGTACTACACTATCTCAAATAGTTACGACAGTGTAAATGCCAGTAGTGACGAGTCGGTTCAGCCAGTTATTAACGAGTTCGAACTTGAAGGCGAAACTGCAATTTCACTCGAACCTGGCGCCATCAGTTTCTATAAACTCGACCAAAACGCCACCGTCAAACTAAACAGTACCAAGGCAGTCTACGTTCTTATCGGTCAAAAAGGAAATAGCTACCAAAAAATTAACGAATATTACGGCCCCAGCCAAAGCGTCCAAACTGAAGAATGCGCCAAAAACCACGACACATGCTATCTGGCCGTCGCAAACCCATCCCTCACCAGCGCAACGACCGTTGAAGCCGACTATGACAATCTCGACAATAACGGCAAGATTTTCCGTACGCGCTACCAAAACTACAAGACCAAAATTGTTCTCAATTTGAGCATGAACGGGATTGACGCTAGTACTACCGCCGAAGGCGTTGTTGATGAGCTACATCAGCGCCAACACCTCAATCAAAAAGTAAACGCCGGTATTGGCGGCGTCTCCATGGATTGCGAACTCTATACCGACTTTTACCACGGCGTCTCTTATATGTCGCGACCAAAGCTCGGATTCGAAGGCATAACTGGCCTCGACATTCCATCCAACATGATGCCCGAATGGACAAAGAGCGAAGACGTAAGCGCACAAACTAACCTCGGCATTCTTGCGCAAAAGCTCGAAAAAGGCGACAACGTCGATAAGATCGACGATGCTCACTATAAGCTCAAAATTAGTGCCGCCGACCTAAAAAGCTATATGTCCATGAATGGTGACAGCACAAGCAAAATCTCCCTCCCCAAAGATGGCATACCGGCCGAAATTAGCGTCGAAAACGGCTATATTACCAACGTCAAATACGATTTCAGCGGTATTGCTGGCATCGATAAATTCACGGCCAACGTATCCTTCTCCGACTACAACAAAAACGAATCCGTATATATTCCGCTCAGCGTCGTTCGCAACGCGAAAACAGAATAAATACGCATTTTCTCCCCATTGATGTTAAACTAATTATCAAAAGGAGGAATTGTGGCAGAATTATTTTTCAGATACGGCGCTATGGGCTGTGGAAAAACCATGCAGCTACTACAGGTTGCTTTTAACTATGAAGAACGCGGGCAAAAAGTCTGCGTCATGAAACCGTCGACAGATACAAAAAACGGCACAAAACTATTAACTCGCATCGGACCAGAGCGCGAAACAAATTACTGTTTCAGTCGCCGCGCAAATCTATTCGACTATATTCGTAAAAACTATCCAGACGCCGCCTGCGTACTTATAGATGAAGCGCAATTTTTGACACCCAAACAAGCCGACCAACTAATGGAAGTCGTCATTAAACTTAATATTCCGGTTATTTGCTACGGTCTCCGCCTCAATTTCCGCCAACAAGACGGCGGCTTCGAGGGTTCCACGCGCCTACTTCAAATAGCCCATCGCATCGACGAAATTAAAACCATTTGCGATTGCGGACGGAAGGCCACACTAAACACCCGCTGGCTAAACGACAAGCTCGTTACCGAAGGGCCGGATATCCTCATCGACGATGGATCTACAAAAATCGAATACCGCGCCATCTGTGCAAACTGTTACTATAAATACAAAGAGGAGAATTAGTTATGTTTTTCGTGATTGAAGGCCAAGACGCTACCGGCAAAGACACCCAAGCGGCCAAACTGGCGGATTATTTCCGCGCGCAAGGAAAAACCGTTGTCCATTATGCCGAGTCCGGCACCGCATCAGAAAATGAATTCATAAAAACCATCGCCGAGCTCAACTACGGCAGCAAAAACGATATCGACAAGCGCACTCGCGCGTTGCTATACATTGTCAATCGCTATGAGCAATTCAAAAAATATGCCGAGCCTGCACTAAAAAACGACGATATAGTCATCATCACTCGCTACTGGTTCTCAACTTACGTCTATGAAGGCTATGGCACCGGCGTTAGCCGTACACTCATCAAGCGCCTTCACAAAATGATCATGCCAGAGCGATATTTCCAGCCAGACAAAATCGTCATTTTGACCCTCTCGGACAAAGAGCGCCAAAAGCGCCTAATCTCCCAAGGCAAACGCTCGAAAGAATTCTTCAAATCGCAAGAAGCCGTTTACGGTAAAAAAGTTAACGAAGCCTACCTCAAAGTTGCCAAGGAATTCGATACACCAACCCTAGACACCTCCGGTACGCCCGATGAGGTATTCGAGCGCCTCAAAAAATTCTGGAATATCTAGTATGCATCCGTCCTGGAAGCCTATTCTTCAAGCCGAATTCGAACAACCGTATTTCAAAAGCCTTTCCGAATTCCTCTCCGATGCCTACGCTCACAAGACTATCTATCCGCCAAAACAACAGGTTTTTTCGGCTTTTACGACAGATTTGAATAATATTAAGGTCGTCATTATTGGCCAAGACCCATACCATGGCCCACGCCAAGCCAACGGCTTAGCCTTTTCTGTCCACCGCGGCATTCAGCTACCGCCGTCGCTCCGAAACATCTTCAAGGAGGCTCATGGCGACGTCGGCGCACCCATTCCATCAGATGGCGACTTAACGCGCTGGGCAGAGCAGGGCGTGTTACTGCTAAATAATACCCTAACCGTCGAGGCGCACCTCGCTGGTAGCCACCGCGGCAAAGGCTGGGAAATATTTACCGAACACATCATTAAGTACCTAAACGAGAACCGTCCACATCTAGTATTTATTTTGTGGGGCAGAGACGCGCGCGGCAAAAAGCCACTCATTGATCAATCGAAGCATTTCATTATCGAATCGGCTCACCCATCACCACTTTCGGCACACAGCGGCTTCTTTGGCTCGCGACCATTTAGCCGCTGCAATGCACAGTTGGACAAATGGGGCCTTCAAGCTATAAAATGGTAATGAATAAATCATATTAACAATCAAGGAAGCCAATGGACAATCAATCAGCTGATCAAAATATACCAACACAAGACGCCCCACAAGCCGCCGAGGCGCCAAACGCAAACCCTGCGCCACAACCGACAAACACCGAGACACCAAGTACGCCACCCAAAGCAACAGGCGGAAAGAAAATCGCAATTATCGCATCAATAGCCACAATTGCGATAGTATTAATAATCGGCGCCGTCTTTTTGCTAATCTCTTTAAATAAAGATTCGAGCAATAAGGGGTCGGATACTAATAGCAGCCGAGGAGCAAAAAACGACGAAAAAATCAGAGGGCAACACCTCGGATGACAACAAAATTTCAGTTAAAACCGACTGGAAAAAACTAGAATTCTCTATCAATGGAATCAAAAAGCAACTACCATTAACAGAAGAGGAATTGATGGAGGGCCTAGACGGATGGGAGCTAAATAAAGGCACCACCGGCGTCGACGTCACCGAATATAAATTAAAATATTCTGGCAACGATACGTCGATTAATCTAATACACATTGGTCTATACAAAAGTCAAAAAACCGATAAGTTTAACTGGGTCGGAATGATGCTTCTAGATCCAAAATACAACACGACATTCGAGACCAACGGTATAAACGAAAAATCGACCCAAAAAGATGTCGAAAAGCTTTTGGGAAAACCGACGGAATCTTACGAAAAAGCAGGGTTAGACGACTGGAGATATAATTACTACATAAACGGAAAAGACGATAAAGATGGCTCTCTCGAAATTGGCGGCGAAGATAGCGGCGAAGTGAGCACTATCATCTTACGTCGACCCGAATCAGAATAGCCAAGACGAATCCCAGTAGCACAAATTCACAAAATACTATTGACATTATAGCAAATCTGTGCTATACTCTAATCATAAGGTTAACCAATACGCAGATGCATCGCTACCAAGCGATGCATTTCCGTTTTTAGACAGTTTTTCAATATCTACCACCCAGGTTTTTCCACATGGCGGCATTTTTTATGCACAAGCCAATTGACATTTTCCACGCTATCATGCTAGAGAAAATCTGCAATTTCAAGACTGCCATAAGCAATATATCTCCATATATAATGTAAGTACGACATCAAACTTCGGTCACTGATTGTCGGAGTATACGCAGTCGTTCGTATTCTGTCATTGTACGGGCGGCACCGAGCCGAAATAACATGGCTCACATAAATGACTCCAAAAATCTAATCATTTAAGGAGTAATTTATGCAAAATATTAACAAAACCGTTCAAAAAGGCGAGAAAGTAGAGGTTATGGCGCTGTTCAACTACAGCCAAATTCCATGCCAACCTTTATACTTCCGCCGCCGAGGAGAGAGCGAAGTAGAAATTACCGACACTCTCAGCGAACGCATAAAATTCGTTGGCAACCATGCCAAGCACATCTTTCAATGTGTCGCAGGCAAAATCACTTGCCAGCTCGAATTCGACAGCGCATCCTTAGCCTGGACGTTAATCGAGTGCTAAAGCGGTAGCCTCCTCGGTAAAGATATCTGCCATTTAGTGTGGCAGATATTTTTTATGCGCAAATATAACACACGCCGCCACGACAGCTATCATCCAAAGAGCAGAGCATGTCACGCCAACTCCGGTTTCTACGGGGTCAATATTAATGCTTTCTGGACATTCAAGAGCAACTTCGGCCCAATTACCAAGTTCATAATCTTCGTCTAGCCAAGCTACCTTTAAAGACGAGACCTCGCTCACGTTATCTATATCCGTTATCGTGGCACTCAGCTCCGTGGCAGGAATGTAATCTAGGTCCACATCGTTTAAGCGGAACAAAAGATGCTTTGCGCGATTTGGTTTTCCGGCCGGCCGACTAACTATTATCTCGCCATTCGCCGTGCACTCCGCAGTCACATTTCTCGGCGGAGTCATCGTATTATCCGTCCAATCACCCTCATGTGTAACTACTTTCGTGGTAGATTCCGCCACGTCGCCAATATCATTAGTGACGCGAACCGTAATTGTCTCTCTTTCTGGATAGCTAATGGTTCGGGAAATCGTCGGATTTGCACCGGTCGACCAAAATTCACCGCCATTTACGCTTCATTGATACTCTACAATCTCGTGTCCCAGACTAAAACTTGGCGACGCATCAACCAACGCTGTGCCTTCGAGGCCAATATCGTACGATTCGGAAGTGAAATGCGCCTCGGTGATGTCATCAATTTCTTCTTCCTGGGCAAAATTAAGCGATTTCAATGTTGAGCCAGAGCGTTTTGGCAAACGCTTTTCTACCATATTCGCCATCCAGGCGAACTCATTTTTCTGCGCATATTTCGTATGGCCAGAATTATCCGAAAGACGACGCGAACTGCCGCAAATATAATCATTTTTATTGCACCATAGACCATATTTACCTAGTAGACTATCCCTAGCATAAGGATCTTTTGCGCCCAGCGAACCGGAATGCGTCCTACAGCTTGGCACATAAACTCGATAACTAGATAAATTTCTGCCATAGCATGCCTTCGGCAATAAGCCTTTACCCTCCGGCAAATTTGTCCACGGATCCCCAAAGAGCCCCACATAGATAACCTTCGAGGCAGAAAAAATATCGACAGCCTGCGCGACCACTAACGCTCCCTGAGAATAGCCACCCAGTACCCACTTAGTGCCCGTACAACTCTTCGCAACGCTCCGATAATAATTCTTCAAATTGTTAATCCCCGCGTTGACACTGCGCCCAAAAGCAAATGCTTTGCCGCCGCTAATTTTAGCGCCCAACGCATTTAGTGGCGAAGAGACTGACACGGCGGGATACTCCAAATCCGTAATGCGATAACTATATCCACTCCTTTTGGATACTTTCGCCATTGAAGACTTAAACTGCCTTCATTCATCCGTATCGTTGCGCGCCGCACCGGAGCCGCGCGCGAAAATAAATTCTATATCACGGCAATCCGCCACCGCAAAACTATTCCCACTCATAAAACAAGCCGTAGAACATAACGCGCAAACCATAATTAATAATATTTTCTTCATAGCACCAATATCCCAAAAACCACCCCACAAATAAAGCATAAGTATAATAAAAATGATAAAATATCTTTAATATGGCCATGACCAATAATATTATCGAAGTAGAACGGTTTAGCATTTCTTTTAACGGCAAAACTGTCATCAAAAACCTCTCTTTCAGCGTCCAGCGCGGCGAAACATTCGGACTGCTCGGCAGTAATGGCTGCGGCAAAACTACCACAATTCGCGCGCTCCTTGGGCTTTATACGCCAGACAAGGGTAAGCTTCTCATTGACGGCGAACCATTCAAACCTGGTGGCCGCATTAAAGTTGGCTACCTGCCAGAAGAACGCGGCCTCTATAAAAAAGAAAATGTCATCGATACTATGATATATTTCGGACGATTGAAAAATCTCGAGAATCCGCGCGAATGGTCGATGAATTACCTCAAACGCGTCGGACTCGAAGATTTCGCCAAAACTAAAGTCGAAAAACTATCACAAGGCATGCAGCAAAAAGTCCAGCTCGGCATCACCGTAATGGACGAACCGGATATTCTCATTCTCGACGAACCAACCAAAGGTTTTGACCCAGTCAATCGCCGCCTACTCATGGAGATTATTGAAGAATTACATAAAAAGGGAAGTACAATTATCCTAATCACTCATTATATGGACGAGGTTGAAAGGCTCTGCGATCACATCCTTCTGCTCAAAGACGGCGTCGCTCGCGCAAGTGGCAGCATTTCGGAAGTGCGTCGTCAATTCCATAAAACATCACTTGATCAAATATTTGTCGACATCTACGGAGAAGAGGAAGGAGCTCAAAATGTCTAAAACTTGGCAAGTCATCCGCTTTGAAGTAATACGCAGCCTTAAGAAGCCATCTTTTTGGCTAGCAGCCCTCTTGGTGCCAATTTTGCTAGGCTTCTATATTTTCATAGCTGCGCTCAGCGGCTACAACGCGGGCGAAGCCATCGAAGCCGGCGTCGATACAGCCGACATGACTCTAGGCGTATTTGACGAGGCAAAATATCTGGCAATTAAAACCTTCGTCAATACCAAGGAAGAGAAGCAAGAGTTAAAAGATTATCCTAGCAAAGAAGCCGGCATTTCCGATGTCAAAAACGACAAAATCGACATTTTTTACTACTTGCCTGCAAAATTCGCAGAAGAGCATACAGTAGAAATTTATGTCAAACCCGATACTGTCAGCGTTTTCAACGATTATGCCAACCCTATTCGTAGCTTACTTTCCGCCACAGCCTTGAGTGAAGTATCTCCCGCTAATCTCGCCGTAATTACCAATAGTGTCGGATATAACACTACAACATTCAGCGCCGACGACAACCACGAAGTTGACGCCAGCGAGGCTATTTCAAAAATCGCCATTCCAGCAATTGGTCTCGCCATGTTCTACATACTTATCGTAGTACTCGGCAATCGCCTAACAGCCGCCATGGTCGAAGAAAAAGAAAACCGCATTAGCGAGCTAATCCTCACTAGTATCAAGCCAATTAATCTCATAGTCGGCAAAATCGTTTCATTAATGATTCTAGGCATAATTCAGCTTCTAGTACTGATTATTCCGCTCATAATCACCTACATCGTTGCCTTGCGCTATGACGCCATTCCATTCAACATATCGCTCACATTCGACGCTACACTAATCGCCGAGTATCTCATTCTACTTCTCGTATCCTATTTCCTCTTCACGTCACTCTGTGTAGTGATCGGCACCATGTCGTCTAGCGCCAAGGACGCCAACTCATTCATGTCCGTCATTATAATTCTCACCATCTTGCCAATCTTCTTTATCGGATCATTCGCTGCTCACGACATTCAGCCGTTTACATACTTCCTTACTTATTTCCCGCCAAGTGCACCGCTTGCCTTAATGTTACGCGGATTATTCGGCACCCTACCAACTTGGGAACTATTGCTCGGCATCGCAGATGTTACAATTTGCGGCATCCTCTTTTCTCGACTGGCAACCTATATTTTCTGCCATAACGCCATCGCGACGTCCTCAAAAATAAATTTAAAACAACTACTAGGCAGACCGCGAAAAACATGGAAAAATTAAGTATCCTGCTAGGCAAAAGCATCCGAAAAGTCACCAAATTGCGTGGCGGCAGCGGCTCCGCATTGCCAGGCCTCATCATCGAGCGAATTAATCCGTCTTTCATCAACCAAGAACTATCAAAACTACCCCATGGCGTAGTTGTAATATCTGGAACTAACGGCAAGACCACAACCACGAAAATCGTCAGCGAGCTGCTACAAAAGCAAGGGCTCAAAGTCTTCACAAATAACACCGGCAGCAATTTTGTTCGCGGCGTCATTTCCGCCATTTTAGAAGACATCAAGTTGAACGGCGAGTTCGACTACGATATCGCCGTACTCGAACTTGACGAAGCGCATGCCGTTAAATTTTCCGAGGTTGCACCAATTGATTATTCGCTGTTATTAAACGTCCAGCGCGACCAGCTTGACCGCTTTGGCGAAATCGATCATACGGCCGATCTCCTTCAAAAAATTGCAACCGCCACGAAAAAGACGACAATCCTCAATCGTGAAGACCCACGCGTAGGAAAGATTAAGGCCACCAAAACCGAATACTTCGGCCTCTCCGACAAACTGATTAAGAAATTTCCATCCGATGACGATTTGATATCCAAGCAACAAACGAAGAGCTCAAATAAACCAGCTTGCATCGTATTCAAAGACCTCCACAACAACCAGGCGACATATATCTACGATAAAAAAGACTACACGGTCGATCTTCAACTAAAAGGCATGTATAACGCCTTCAATGTCGCAGGGGCACTCACGCTTTGTCATAGCGTCCTGCCAAACGTTAAAATGCAACGTTTCTTTGACGATATCGAAGACATCAAATCCGCTTTTGGCCGCGGCGAAAGCTTTCAGATAAACGGAGCAGAGGTCGAATTACTGCTCGTCAAGAATCCTTCCGCATTTCAGCTTAGCATCGCTTCGTTCGCAGACAGCGACTGCGATTTCATGATTGCCATTAATGACAAAATCGCCGACGGTCGCGACGTATCTTGGCTTTGGAATGTTGATTTTTCATCTCTAAAAAACATCAAAGTAGTATCCGGCATCCGTGCCTACGACATGGCGCTTCGCCTAAAATATGACAACATCAAAACGGAAGTCGTAATTGAAGACTTAGAAGCTGCCGTACGCAAATTCGCTAATAGCAGCAGCAAACATAAACGCATTTTCGCAACATATACCGCCATGCTCGAAATACGCAAAATTATCTCAGGAAAAAGTATACTATGAAACTAAAAATTCTCCATTTATATCCAAGAGAAATGAATTTATATGGCGATCACGGCAACGTACTCGCAATTAAGCGACGTTGCGAATGGCGTGATATTAAAGTAGAAATAATCGAACATGAACCTGGTACGGGAATCCCGGACGATATCGACATAATATTCGGCGGTGGCGGCCAAGATTCGGGGCAGGGCAAAATCGAACAAGACCTCCACGAAATTGCGCCAAGACTCAAAGAATATATCGAGAACGACACTCCATGCCTTGTTATTTGTGGCCTCTACCAACTTTTTGGCAAGTACTACCAAACCGCGGATGGCAAAAAAATCAACGGCATAGACATCCTAAATATCACAACCGACGCAGGAGACAAGCGCCACATTGGAAACATCGTAATAAAGAACGGCCAGTTTGGCGAACTCGTCGGCTACGAAAACCACTCCGGCCTCACGAGTCTCGGCGATAACGTTGAGCCATTCGGCGAAGTTATTCTCGGCGCAGGGAATAATGGCAAGGACAAAACTGAAGGCTGCCGCTACAAGAATTGCATTGGCACTTATTTACACGGCCCCATCCTGCCCAAAAATCCTAAATTAACTGATTTCTTTATCGAAACCGCACTTACACGCAAATATAATACTAAAATTAACCTCAAAAAATTAAACGACGAAATCGAGCTAAAAGCCCACGCTACTGCAATTGCGAGACCTCGCTAATTATTTACTTACCTTCATTGATGCCGGAATTGACGACCAGCGTAAGCGCTGAGCAACCGCCTCTTGCTCGGCCAGACTAGAGAGGCGCGTAATACAGTCATTTGCCGAAGTCGTAGCATGATAATCATATTTCCAAGCTATTGATATTTTTGGCATCTTAGCCTGCTTAATATTCTCAAAACATGTTTGTTTATCTTTTAGACACGCTTCGCCAAGTTTATTCCATTTTTCAAAGTCCACATCCTTCACGGCTACATCCGCGTTTGCCTCTATTGTTGCTGACCTCGAATATTCCGTACCATCGTATTGATCAAACATAAAATTACCCATCGAGTAAACTATTAGCTTGCCCTTGTAGGCTTCCGCATCCTGCACCCAATGTGGATGATCGGCAATAACCGAATCGACGCCAGAATAGTCAATCATGCGACGATACAAATTCTGTCGCAATTGATCATGCGAAGGCTGATATTCGGCACCCATATGCGGCATCGCAATTGTTGGCACATATGAAGCGTATTCCTTCATGTTGTCAAAGTAGTCATCACCGGGAATACCAAAGACGCCATGTGCACTACAGAAACCAAAAGGCATCTGAATCTTTTGCGTTTTGTTATTATCATAGCTAACATTCACAGGTAGAACGACAATGTCGCAATTACTCACATCTTTCACGTCGCGCGTCAATTCACTTTCTGCTTTGTCCGTATATTTTGGAGTTCCAAAATATTGAATACCATTTTTATCTAAATACTTACGCGTAGTAGTGAGACCAACACCCCCTCCCTGATTATCTGTATGATTATTTCCCAGCATAAAAGCAGTAAAGTATTTCTTCGCTTCCGCCAGATAATCCGGATCGCAATTAAACTTGAAGATACTATTCTCTTCGGCATAATTATGTCCATTGTCCGTAACTGGACATTCCAATCCGGCAATCCAAGCATCATATTTTTCGCGCTGCATAGTGCCTAGCTTAGAAAATGGATACTTTACACCTAAGTCGGACTTACGCGCCAACTGATCCGTACGACGCCCCCAAAAGGTCGTTCCTGCCAATAATATCTTCATATTAGCGCTAGTCGCAATTGGCGCTTGTACCAGCTCACTCTTAGACTCGCGCCTGCCTGCCTCAGTAGTATTAGCACTTTCAGGCTCTTTCTTATTCAGCAGAAAACAAGCGCAGAAAGCACCTCCTGCACCTAACAAAAATAATAACAATACAACCCCAATCTTTTTCCCATTCATTCCATTATTATACATTGACGACCATAAAAGCATAAATAATTCATGTATTTATAATTTAGCTTATGCTATAATTAATTCAAATGGAGGAGAGTGGTACAAAACCCTTAGATAATGGTGATGTTTTTAAATCACCAAACATCCGTAGTGCTGACGGCGAAGAGTTGGATGTTCCTGCAAAAATGGACGGCGCAGAAACCGCTACACCTACGGTAGATGGCATTCCGATCGCCGAAGAAGATATTAAGTTTCGTGCAGAAAATATCAAAAAACACGACGACAGTAAAATGTTCGTCAAGATTGAAGGAGCAGAAAAAAGAGCACGCCAAGCCGAGCGCGACAAGAAGAAAAAAGACGAAGAACTCATCAAGAAGCTACATGCAGCTGCAAGTGAACGCAAAAAACAACATCGAAAAGCAAAGAGCGAGAAACGTGCTGCAAAACGTAGAGCTACTCGTCAAGTTATTCATGACAAAATTAAAATAATAGCCAAATTCCTCTATCGTCTTAGGTTTCTATTCTTAGCTCTTGCTATTATTCTCGTCGGCATAATCGTAACTACTAACTTCATCATTCCGGCAATTAACGAACAGAAAGCTATTGAGCAGAAAGCTAACGAAGACAAAATAGTTGCAGAAAACAGAACCCCAATAATTGAAATCTATACCAAAGTTGCCGGCAAAGAGTTTAGCAAGAAAGAATTAGAAGATCTCATCAAAAAGGAAAACTCAAGCCTGAAGATAGACTACATGCACAATAGTGGTTTTATTCTTGGGGACAATGAGAGTGAAACGATTAAATTTATTATCGACAAACAAGGAGGCGACACTAAGCTCAACGATTTCATATACTATAACTACGTGAACGAGCAAGACATCACAATTAACGGCGGCACTGGAAGCTATTACTATATCCATGGCGACCAAATCGAAAACTTCGAGAGCCTCGAAGATCTAATTAGAAAATATATACTAGACACTAAAGGTGACGGCACTGAAAGCTAAATCAAATAGTAATAAGGGAAATATGATACATGAATCATAGCAAAACAATTACATCCAAAAATACTCTACTCCGCTTAATCGTCTTCGCGCTTTTATTACTATTTTTAGCTATCTTCAATACGAATTGGAAGTGCGTAGCCTGGGTAAACTGGAGCACAGTCACAATCAACGGCACAGCAAACAAAGATGTGTTCGACTGGCCACTCGATAAGCTAGATAACTCAGATGTTATTCTTATTCCCGAGCGAATGGGCCTCCAAGATGCCACAGAAGTTAAAAACAATACACTCCCGTCAGGCTACGTTAAGCAAGCAATGTCTGGAAATTATACTATTCCATGGACTAGCGTGACAGGATCGAACCAAATTTCGATTAGATACACCACAAATCTATACAGCGGCAATCATGGCTACATACCAAACCTCACACTCACGTTCCCAGCGGCAGCAAAAGCCCTAGACGGCACCGAATACGACGTAAAAATGAATATTGATAATATCTCTTATAGAATGGCTGCAAATCGAGTAGGCGGCATCCCAGTAGTATGGGGAAGCGACAATATGCTTAAGATTGGAGCTTTCCACTATGGGAGCCAAAGCGACGGCCCACACGGAATGAGATATTGGATCACCGTGCGGCTATATAAAGCCGGAACGAGCACGCTAATCGAAGATGGCAAACGTATGCTCTGGGGATTCGAAGATATCGACGTAGGAGATAGAATTAGAGGCGACGACGATACATACGACGAATATGACTATTACTGGGCGGAGCATGTTGAAATGCTATCTGGATATGACCCTAAGTTCTACGTCTCAAACGATACTCATCTAGGATTCGTGCGAGGTAGAGACGATAATAATAGCGTACATATATATAACTGGTACGGCTCCGCCGAAAGTGGACGGGAAGATGTTCTCATGCTAGTTAATCCTCGAGGATTTAAGTTTATCTGGCAAGGATCACAGTGCGGCACAACAATGGCCGCAATTGCCGGCATACTCTATAAGGGCACATCATGGGTGGATACTGGGAGCAGTTTCACGCATGCCGGCGGAAACGGTCTAGACAATGGCGCAACAGCCATAGTTCACAATAATTCCGAACAAGTTATCTTTTGGCATAGAATTGATCGTATTGATGCCATAAACGGAAGCGGTCCGTCCTACGACCCCGAAAGATATTACGTTGACGTACAGACCAACAACGGAAACTCAGTCTACCCCAATACGCTGGCGCGTCGTTGGGATTCTAGCGGCAGAAAATGGGTCACATGCACTAGTGCGGCACCATGTACATATCAATCAAAACCCGATAACTACAAGGCTGAAGTATACGCACCTGGACAGAATGGGTACTCACCAGGTTACTTCGGTAATCCATCGGGCAATCCTTTAACCGTTAATCTCTCGCCTGGTCAAACAAAAACCGTCTGGCAAAGGCTTGTATTCGAAGTGTCTAATATCAACAATACACTCGGCGCTTGGGCGCAGACATGGAAGGGGCAATGGAATCAAAAAAAAGGGAGATGGGAGATGGCGCCAGGTGGCGGCACGTGCGACACTGCTCAAGATTACCCTAAAAACACTATGTGCCTACACCTCTATCGTCCACCCGCCTTCTTCTATGGTAGAGTCGGCAGCGAAGTCGCATA
>CAMJLE010000011.1 GCA_946406665.1 uncultured Candidatus Saccharibacteria bacterium
GTTTCCTTTCTCCCTTAGGACGGCAACCGCCATGTGGAATTGGGGTTTTGTCCGTAATGCTATTGATTGAAATGCCCATGGCGCTGAATGCGCGGATTGCGCTATCGCGGCCAAGGCCGATACCTTTGACGAAAACGTCTACACTATTCATGCCATGATCGCGCTTTGCGATTTCGGCAACTTTCTCGGCTGCGATTTGTGCTGCATAGGCAGTACCTTTCTTAGAGCCGCGGAAGCCATTAGCGCCAGCGGATGAGGCGGCAATGATTTCGCCTTTCTTGTCTGTAACGCTAACAATAGTATTGTTAAAGGTTGCTTGGATATGCGCTTCGCCAGCTTGGACGATGCGTTTTCCTTTTTTGCCCCTTGCTTTAGCTGGGGCTTTTTGCTCCACTTCAGGAGCAGTAGTAACTGTAGCTTTTTCTTCTGCCATATTAACTCTCCTTAAGTTTTGCTTGCTGCCTTAGGCTGAGCGCCGCCAACTGCGATAGCTTTACCCTTACGTGTGCGCGCATTCGTGCGGGTGCGCTGACCGTTGACTGGTAAACCTGCCTTATGGCGTAGCCCTTTGTAGGAATTGATATCCTTAATGCGTTTAATATTATTTGTCACGAGGCGCTTTAGGTCACCCTCAACGGAATATTTGCTAGAAATAATATCGTTAAGTTTTTGTTCCTGAGCCTCGGTGAGATCTTTCACCCGAGTGGTCGGCTCTATTTTAGCCGCCGCAAGGATGGCTTTGCTAGTGGTGCGACCAATACCGTAAACGTAAGTCAAGCCAATCCAGACCTGCTTTTCGCTTGGGATGGTTACACCGGCGATTCTTGCCATGCTTAACCCTGCCTTTGCTTGTTTTTAGGTTTCTTCTTGTTAATGATACGAAGTACACCTTTGCGGCGCACAATGATATCATCAGGGCTGATTTTCTTTACACTAGCACGAACTTTCATGTATTGAAAATTACCTTTCTGAAAGCATCGTCCTCGCGTGCGGATTTAAATCCGTATGCGAAGGTTATCTCGCTTTCGATTAAAATTAATCTTTTTGGCGGTAGCTGATACGCCCCTTCGTGAGATCGTAGGGGGTTAATTCAACATCCACCTTGTCGCCCGGCACGAGACGGATATAATTCTTTCGCATTTTACCCGACATATGAGCAACAATAATATGGCCGTTTTCAAGCTCCACGCGAAATTTAGTCCCCGGGAGGGCTTCAACGACTTTTCCGGTAAGTTTAATAACTTCCTTCTTGTTTTTGGCGCCAGCGGAATTATCCGCGTCTCTCTTGGCGACCTTTGCGGTTTTCTTGCGACTAGCCATAAATTACCTTGGTAGTATAGCAAAAAATCGCAAAAAAGTAAAGCCTATTCTTTCAGTGTGGCGCGTAGCATGACTAGCGAATCGAACTTTTGTTCGGCGCCGCTAGTTTTTAGCGTGACGAGTGATAATGTTTCCTTTTGATCTAGCTTTTTTTGGAGTTTTGCAAGAGTTGCCTCGGAATCTTTTTCGTCTGAGACGATGTTGATCTCCTTGACTTCGTATGTATATTTATCGCCAATACCAACTTGCAGGGTGATTTCATCGCCTTTTTCTAGACTATCAAGATCTGCAAATATTCCTTTAGCGGTTTTTGCCGTTCCGACGCCGCTAAGGATGATATAACCACCATGTCCCGGCCTACTTGAGCCTGAGTACCAGCTGGCGTCATAGATGTTATTTGGCACGGACAGCAAACCGTTCGTGTCTACGCTAGAAACTTGTACTCGCGCATGGATATTAAGCCTTTTGATATCTATATATCTTGGCTTATCTGCTTCGACCTGATATTCGTTGATTTCTTTGTCGGTCGGTTTCGTTTCGTTTGGATTGATCACGGTTACGATGCGAGTAATTGGTGCATCGGCCGTGGCGCGTTGCTCTGATGACTTATTTCGGTAATAACTAGTTTCCCATATGAGGATTTTTGCCATGCACGCGATTAGGCATATCAGCAGTACTATTCCGATGCCTCTGATTACCCTTTGAGTAGTACGATTGATTTTTAGAGCCATATCACTGATAGTCGTCGTATGTTACCATTAATGCCCTAGAATTAATCTGGCGCATATTTTCGAGCGATACCGTAACTACGATTAGGAGCCCCGTACCTGAGATGGATAATCCGAGTGGTCTGCCCGACGCTACGATAAAGATATAGTCTACGATATATGGTAGCATCGCAATGATACCTAGCGAGAATGCACCGAATAGATTGAGGCGATTAACTAGGCCACTGAAGTATTTCTCGGTTTGTTTGCCTGGGCGGACGCCCTCGATGAAACCGCCTTGCTTTTGGAGATTTTCGGCAATCTCTTGAGAGTTGAAGACGATGCTCGTATAGAAGTACGTAAACATTACGACGAGGATGAAGTATAGGGCTGGATAGATGAAATCTTTGCCTTGTAGACCGACCTCGGCATTGAACGTGGCCGCATTCGGCGCTGAGAACCAGCTAACCATCGTGGACGCAATCTGACTATTCGAATCGGCGCGTAGGATTAGCTGACCGATAAAGGCCGGAACGGACAAGAATGCTACGGCGAAGATGACCGGAACGACGCCTGCTGCAATTAGCTTAATTGGCATGATAGACTTTATGCCACCATATGCGCTATTGCCATGGACACGTTTAGCGTAATTGATGGTTATGATACGTTGTGCTTCGTTAATCTTAATTAAGATATATAGCACGATAATTGAGCCGATAAGGATGCCAAGTGTGGTCCAGAACATAGTCGGATTTACTGGCAATTCGAGCCAGCCGAAGAGGCTGAGGGTGCCTTCGCTTGTATTGAAGAGCGCGCTGGCGAATTCCGCTACGACGCTTGGCAATGAAGAGACGATGCTACAGAGAATTACAGTTGAAATACCGTTACCGATACCCTGCTCTGTGACTAATTCGCCTAGCCACATCAGTACAATGGAGCCCGCCGTCATTGATGTTACGGCTAGCGCCCAGTTTTGGAAGCTCATTTCTACCGATCCGCCGGTATTAGTGGCAATTAAGTCCTGAGATAAGATGAATATATAAGCTACGCTTTGAAGTACAGCTAGCGGTACGGCTAACATGCGAGTCCATTGACTAATCTTGCGTCGACCGGCTTCACCATCGTTATTGAGCTCTTCCATGCGCGGGATGGCTTTGGTAAGTAGCTGCATGACGATAGATGCGGTGATGTATGGGGATAGGCCGACGAGCAGAATGGAGAATCTAGTAAGGCCACCACCTGAAATGAGATTAATGAAGCCGCCAAAGTCTGAGCCGCTAATAAAATTATCGATTGCTTGCTTGAATGTTTCTTGATCTCCAAGTGGGACGGGGACGTGAGCTAGGAAGCGATAGACGACCAGAATACCGACGACCGCAAAAATACGCTTACGCATATCCTTGTTCTTGAAAGACTTAAAAATGGTCTTAAAATTCATGTTACCTCTTATTTACTTCTATTATATTAGCATAGATTATATTGGCTGTGAATAATTAGACTTGTGTTATAATGCCAAGTAACTTTATTGTTCCTTGTAGTTGTTCTTTGTTATGGAAGGGGGTGTACTTATGCGTGTGCAATTGTGGCGATATTTATCATGTTTGGGTAATTCTAAAGATGCTCTATGTATATGCTTCCGTATAGTGCCTGCGGGACGGGGGTCTGCTTTTGAGTGCTTCGACTATGACAATGGTAAGCTTGAGAGTCGCGGTGTCTATTATATGTGTCCTGATTGTAGTCGAGAGTATCTTAAATTAATTAACACTCAGAAGCGCAATGGGGCGCCCAGCCTTGAGTCGCAACCGAAGCCACCATGTCAACTATGACGCCTTGCCGGCGTCATTTTTTTCTTAACAACAAAAAGAGCCCTTTAGGGGGGGCTCTTTTTGTGATAATTTGGCTATTTATCTTCTTTTTCTGCTTTTTTGCGTGCAGGGACGGCTACTTTCTTAAAGCTACCGCCGGCTTTCTTGATTGCTTCGATTGCGGTTTTGCTAGCAAATTGGGTTTCTAGCTCGATTTTGCTAGTAATTTCGCCGCGCGTAATTACCTTTACCTTAGCGAATGGGTCGGCGATAAGGTTTGCTTCTGCGAGAGTGAAGTTGTCAACCTTGCCCTTAACTGCGTTGAGGGTATCAGTATAGACTACTTGCGCCTTTGCATGAATAGACTTAAAGCCTTTCATCTTCGGGATAGCTTGCATGATAGCGCGCTGTCCGCCCATGAAGCTAGCTGGCAATTTGTGATGTCCGGTGCGAGATTTCTGACCTTTAGTACCACGACCGGCGGTTTTGCCACGTCCAGCAGAAATACCGCGTCCAGCACGAGTGCGATCGGTATTTTTGCTAACTATTAGTTGGTTGTATTTCATTACTTTTCCTCCTTTGGAGTGGTCTTTTCGGCTTTGTCGGCCTTCTTAGAACCGTTCCATTCGGACTTTGGCGTTTGCTGCTTCAAGCCTTCGATGACTGCGTAAGCGATGTTGGCTTTATTGGTTGAGCCAAGAGACTTGGAGATAAGGTTTTTGATGCCAGTTAGGCCGATAATCGAGCGTACGACGCCGCCTGCGATAATACCAGTACCTGGTGCAGCTGGCTTCATTAAGACATGTGCGCCGGTTACCTTAGTCTCGACCTCGTGGCAAATTGTGTCGCCATTAGTATTGATTGTTATCATGTTTTTCTTTGCACGACGCTCGGCTTTTTGAACGGCAGTTGTGACGTCGTTACCTTTTGCAAGTCCGACGCCTACTTTATTCTTGTGATTGCCGATTGCGACTAGAGCCTGGAAGCGCATACGGCGACCACCGGCTACTGTGCGGGAAACACGATTAATAGAAATATTAACGGAATCAAACTCTTTCTTGGTTTCTTCTGCTGCGCGACGATTGCGGCGATTGTCGCGGCGGCGGCCACGATTTTCGCGCTCGGATTTAGCTTCGCGAGCAGCTACTGCTTCATTTGTGAGCTTAGTGGTGCCAGATTGGTTGATTACCTTTGGTTGCTTATTCTCCATATTAGAACTCCAATCCTTCCTTGCGGGCTGCATCGGCTAATGCTTTCATGCGACCAGCATAGAGGCGTGCGCCACGATCAAAGACGACCTTTGATACTTTGGCTTTCTTTGCTTTTTTGGCGATTTCGGTGCCAACATAGGCGGCCAATTCTGTCTTGCTGCCTTTTTGCTTGCTTCCAACGGTAGTTGCGTAAGCGAGCGTGTTGCCCTTGTCGTCATCGATAATTTGTGCGGTTACATTCATGTTGCTGATGTTTACGCTAAGGCGTGGACGTTCAGCAGTGCCGTGAATCTTTGCACGAGTGCGATTCGCTCTAAAATCTGCTTTCATGGTTATTTCTTCCCTGCCTTACCGGCTTTACGAATGATTACTTCGTCTGCGTACTTGATGCCTTTGCCCTTGTATGGTTCTGGCTTCTTGAGTGCGCGGATTTCTGCTGCAACTTGGCCGACTTTTTGTTTATCGATGCCGGAGACGGTAATTTCCATCTTTTCGGTCTTAAGCTCAATGCCTTCTGGAGCTTTGTACTTGACCGGATGAGAAAAACCGAGCGCCATTTCGATTTCTTTTGGACCACCGCTTAGGCGGAAGCCGACGCCGTTGATCTCGAGTTTCTTCTCGAAACCCTTAGTTACGCCAATTACGGCGTTATTGAGTAATGCGCGTTGGAGGCCGTGCCAAGCTCTAGACTTTGGCTCGTCGTCGCTACGCGTAATGATGATTTGGTTACCCTCGACTTTTGTCGTGGTGTTATCCTGGACTGGAACCTGAAGCGTGCCTTTTGGCCCAGCGACGGTAATTTCTTTGTCGCCGACCGTAATTGTCACGCCTGCAGGGATATCCACAGGTAGTTTTCCGATACGACTCACTATAGTTCCTCTTTGTTAATAATATCTTCGGTATTTTATCATATTTTGCGAGTTATTACAATGGCGAAACGCCCGGATTTGCAACTTTAGCCAATCATAGGCGGAGTAGTATATGCTAGAGCCTTCTTCCAGGTTGCTAAATCAATTCTGCGACCTAAATATGTATATTTTACGCAAATTTTCGTTGCCGTCTTGCGTAGTCGTTCGTCATAGAATGCGCTGTCTCCGTCGATGGCCTTGAGATTTTTAGTTTCTGGAGATAAGTCTGCAAAGGCGCAAGGAAAACCTTTTTGCATTAGGCGGCATTGAATTGTAGTTCTTTCGATGCTAAAGAGTGCTCGCGCTTGCTGAGTTTTATTCATTTTGTAGTAAGAGCTTGCCGCAGTGCATTGGGCAGCAATAGTCTCTTCTTCGTCCTCGCCGAGCCATGCGCCGAGTAGAATCAAATGCGAGACCAATTCGAGTTTTCGCGTGAGGTAATCAATCTCTAGTTTGCCATGTTCTTTATCATAGGAGTACATTTTGTGGTCACGATCATCATAGATGAAGTAATCGTAATCGGAGCCTGGGCGACTATATCCTTTGAGTCTAGAGCCCTGCAATATGAGGTGCTCATGTTTTGATGTAGGAATCGGTGCGTCGATCTCTTGCGGCTCTATATTATTACTATATGGACCGGCGGGATTGCGTAGATTAAAGCTATTTCGGTCTATACCGTAGTTTGCGGCTCGGTCTTCTAGCCATTTTTGACGCTTTGCGGTTATTAGTATTAGTTTTGGCGGTTTTGGGCACTCCGACTTTGCGCTTTTGGCAATTTGCATTATCTGCTCTAGCACGCCTTCGTCGATGATGCTCATTTGTTTTGCGGCGACTGCTCCGTCCAGAAGCCCCCAGATAGTAATGGAGTCGTCGTTTTGATATTCCTTCGCAAGGTCGAGTAGTTCTTCTGTATTTAGGTATTCGTATTTTAATAACCATGGCAGTAAGTGTGTTGCTTTCGCGACATGGTCTGGCTCGCCAATGCTTGCTTCAGTTTCGTAATAATCTCCGATATGAAATTCTTCTCTCGTATCGCTCATGGAGCAGCAGATCTGCCATGTTTTTAGATATGTTTTACGGAATGTGCTAGTCGCGTTTTTGAGTATATAAAATGGGACAAATAAAGATAGTCGTGGATAGTCTAAGAGCATTTCTGAGAAATTATGATAAAAATCTTCTTTGTCTGTTTTTGTTAGTTTTTCGAATTCCTCCAGCGGTAGATCGAGAATCTCGCATACCTGATGGGCTATGAAATTGTGGCGTTTTGTAGCTTTCTGCTGTTCCTTTGTTAAGGCTTTGAAAGCGCGCGAATCATCCTCGTAGATTGATTCGGAAAATAGTTTTGCAATAAACATAGTACGCCAAAGTAACATTTTTGCTGGCTAGTTTGCAAGTGCTAAATGTAATATTTTCTATGCTATTTTTTGGTATATTTTACGAATGTATATTTCAATTCGCCTTGATTGCCGTGCTTGATTGTTTTGCGGCGATAATTGCGCCTGTCGAATTCTGGGAAAAATACATCTGCCTTGGGGCTATCGTCGACTTCTGTTAGGTATAAGTGTTTTGCGTACGGGAGGAACTGAGCGTAGATAGAGCCGCCGCCAATAATGAAGATTTCTTCTGGGGTGTCTATATTCTTTGCGATGTAGTCTTTGAGATCGCTTACGGTCTTGTCTGCTTTGGGGATTATTTCTTCGGAGACTACAATATTCTCGCGGTTTTTTAGTTTGGCAGGTAGGCTATACCAGGTTCTGCTCCCCATCACAACTTTGTGGCCCGTAGTAGTTTTGCGGAAGAAATCCATGTCCTCTTTGATATGGAAGATTAGGTCGTTATTTTTGCCAAGTGCATTATTTTTGCCGACCGCCGCAATGATACTAAACATATTACTCCGTTACAGGCATCTTGATTGTGCCGAGATTTTTATAGTTTTTCAGTTTGATATCCTTCAAGTCTTTCGAGCTGTCGAAGTCGTAGAAGTTTTTGACTTTTGGATTAATCCATAGTTCTGGCGGTGGTGGCAGCGTACCGTCTTTTTTGGCTTTATCGTATTTCGCAATCTGCTCCTTAATCCCATCGACTTGATTGGTATAGATATGAGCATCGTTGGTGATAAATGTGAACTGACCTGGGCGAGCGTCGATTGATTGAGCGATTAAGTGGCATAGTACGGCATATTGAACAATATTGAATGGAAGTCCGAGTGGAATGTCCGTAGAGCGGGACTCAACTAAGACGTTAAGCTTGCCGTCAATTAGATTCCACTGCGAGTTCCACACACAGCTTGGCAGCGCGGCGGTAGATAGCCATTCGTTTTGCCAAAGGCTCATAATCATGCGGCGGTTGCCGGGATTGGATTTGAGGGTCTCAATGAGATTACCAACTAAATTATATCGATTGACGATCCAGCCATAAGCCGTACCAATTGTGCCTGCGAAATTAGTTCTTGGTTCTTCTGGATGGTTTTCGGCAAAGATTTGGTTAATATTTCTGCCCTGGTAGGTGCCATCTTCGGCGATCTTCCATTCGTCCCATATCTTGACGCCACGTTCCTGAAGCCAGTTTACATCGTTGGATGCTTGCTGAAAAATCCAAAGGATTTCAATTACTGCACTTTTGAAGGCGACTTTCTTTGAGGTGAGTATTGGGAATTCTTCTTCTAGGTTAAATTGGAGGACCTGATGTGGCAGGCGGATAGTGCTAGCTTCGGTGTTAGCCTGGGATGCGTGATCTGGAATTGCATTGGCCGCGGCCTTGCTGCGCTTATCTCCTTTGTGGTAATTGGTGATTTTTTCGCCATTCTTCAATACACGACGGCATAGGTCAATGTATTGGTCGTCAAATTTGCTCACGATTCCTCCTTTGCTACGGTTCTGGTTTTATGATAGCACGGTTTTGAGCAGTGAATGCGTTTTTACGTTAGATATCATCCGTTGTCGCAGTAGGAGTCCGAAGGATAGCTACTAGCTCGGTACCGTTACGGATATCTGTTTTGCGAATAATCTCTTTGCTGTAATAGCGCCTGTAGTTGTGTCGATTGTATAATTTTGGCCTTACATCATTCGGCAATTCGCTATGCTGATTACGGATTAACCCCATTAGTAAATCCATGATTTCGCCCACCGTTTTATTGATCGGAATATAGGCTTCGTAGGTATCCTCGATTTCTGGGAGATATAGCTCAATTAATACCTTGTACTCCATTAGTCGTCCTTATCCATTATGGTTTTAATTACGGAGTATTTATTTCCGTCAATAGCAAAGCCGAGACCATTAAATCTGAACTTTTTATCTTCGCCGTTAATTTCTATACCTTCGAAGATACTTTGGCTCTCTAGGCCTAGCCCAAGCCATATTCCTTGTTTTGTATTAATATCGCGGTACCACTTCTCTAGTCGGATATTGCGGATGCTTTCGTAGCTGTCGATTAGGATATAGATGGTCTTTTTACTCTTGCCTATGTTTGTAAAGAGGTTTCTGAAAATTTCGAGTCCGCCCTCGGAAAGCGTTTGCTTATATTTGCCTATACCGATAATTATGTTCACGCTGCAGTCTTGCGTATCTGTTCTAGTAAGAGCGTCATTTTCTAGCGCAGCAAACACTACATTCGGATCTTGGTCTAGCATCTGAATATCGAGAATTGGTTTCTTGAAAATGTCCATCATATCTAGTACGCGCACCTTAACCTTTGGAATTTTTGATAAAACAGTGGTTAGTGCATAGATAAAACCGAGGTTCTCATTAATGTCTTTACCGGTGATAATGTGAGTTTTTTTGGCATCGAATGCATAATATGCGAGATTCTTCTCGTACACATTGATGCCGATTGGTACATTGGATAGCGTAGAGATGTGATGAGCCAGATCCTTACTGCTAACATCATCTGGCACTTTGGCAAGTTGTTTGACTTTACATTTGTAAACTTCTACGCATTCGTCTGCATATTCTTTAATGGTCTTAAGTTCTTCTTCTTCTGTATCTACCATGGCTGTTTGGAACTCGCAGTAAGAGTCTGCATTGGTGGCGTCTAGCTTGCAGATGCCACGACCAAGTACTTTTCGAGGAATAAGACCGCGACGGCAGTTGACGATATTCCGGTACTGCAAGTCGTCACCGAGCTGCATTAAGATAGTGTGGTTAAAGTATTGAAGAAATCGACTGCCAATTGAGCTTGTTGCGTTGGTACTTACAATAAAAGTAACGCCGTATTTGGGGCCATCTCTGAACAATTCAACAAAGAAATCTACGACCTTAGGCAGGGTTTCGCTCAAGATATCGTAGTTATTAATAATTACGACGATTAGGTTCATCTTTTCCGATTGCGTACGATTGTAGTACTCGAATGATCCGTTATAATTAGAAAGAATATCTTTACGGCGATTGACTTCTTCGGCGATTAGGCTAATGATGCCGGCAATCTTGTCGGTTTCGTCTTGGAAGATTACTTCGCCTACATGTGGGAATTTTGCGAATTTCTTCATTGTTTCCGAGCCGAAGTCTATTATATAGAACGCGATTTCGGCGGGCGTGTGGTCGCAGATGCTAGACCAGGTAATGGTTGTAATTAGACGCTCGATGCTCCCATCAGGCTTTCCGGCGATGGCGATATTGCCGGCTGCTAGGTCAATCTGTAGTGCCCCTTGCTCTTGGCGGCGAGGTTCGTCGTATTCGCCTATTAGCGTATTGTAGTTGTATTTTTTCGCTGGAAGAACGCCGTATTTCTTTTTGACTTCAGAAAGAAGCATTCTTGGTTTTACGTTTTCGAGCCACATTGGGCGGCTTAATATGACAGTTTTCTTAGAGATATCCGAAAGATAGGTGACAATATTGAATAGCTGCTCTCCTTGATCTTTAACGACTTCGTCGTTTTTGAGGACGTTAACAACACGTCCGACGTCATCTATTATCTGTATAGAGTCGTCAACCTTTCGTTTGGCTGAATTTGATGGGTAGTATTTGGCGCCAGTCCATGCAACTTGACCCAAGTTGTAATAATCGTCCGCGCCAACTTGGAGATAGAACGACCCGGTTTGCTTGAGCGATGCCGCATCGGGCTTTCTGATGATTTCTTGCGAGTCGCTCTTGGTTTGCACTTTGAGCGCGATTTTAAATCTAGAGTTTGACCAGATTTGATCGTTGACGACACCGCTAGGCTTCTGGGTGGCTAAGATCAGATGAACACCAAGCGAACGTCCGATGCGCGATGTTGAAATCAATTGGTCCATGAAGTCTGGCTCTTGTTGCTTTAATTCTGCAAACTCGTCGCAGATGATAAGTAGGTGCGATAGCGGCTCATCTACTAATCCTTGGCGGAAGCATTGTTGGTATTTATAGATATCCATTGAGCCTTCGCGCAGTTTCTCGCGTGCGTTATTAAATAGTGACTGCCGGCGCTTGAGCTCGGATTCGATGGCGGAGATTGCGCGAAAGATATCCGATTTATCCAAATTCGTTATGGTTCCGGCTAAATGCGGTAGCTTAACTCCCGCTTCTGAGTTCTCAAAACTTTTAGCCAATCCGCCGCCCTTGTAGTCAATTAAAACGAATTGTAGTTCGTTTGGGCTAAAATTTGCGGCTAGCGATAGAATAAATGTAATAATCCATTCCGATTTGCCGGAGCCTGTCGTACCGGCGATAAGACCGTGGGGGCCGTAGGCTTTTTCGTGAATATCCATGCGAAAAATTTCGCTGTTTTGATCGATACCGATTGGCACCGAGAGGCTTACGGATGGATCATTCTCTTTCCATCTAGATAAGCTATTTAGCTGCTCTACACGTCCGCATTCGTACATCTCAAGGAATGGTAGTGATTTTGGCAATTCGAAACGACCTCTTTCTACTTTCATTGGAATATTGGCCAGTTGCTGGATGCAGAGATTCATGTCGACGAGGTTGTTTGTATTAAAATCGGCATTAAAAAACTGTTGAGTTTCATTTTCGCCGGTCTTCACGATGGCCGAGCGGTCATTTGTAACACTAATGAAATCGGCTGTTTCGTTCGGTAGCATGGAGACATTTTGCGCTACGGTAACAATGGAAAATCCAATATTTCGTTTGTAGTATAAAATTTTGTTTATTAAGCTGACATTGCGCACTGCCGTCATGTCGTCAATAAAAAATAGGTAGTATGGGCGAAAATCTTTGTACCCAAGATCGTTGGTGTTTTTCTTCTCGCCGTCATCTTCGAGCTTCTCGTTCTCGTCGTTAGCTTTTCTTGCGTCAAATACTTTTTCGAGTTCGTTTGTAATTATCGATAGTTTTTCGATGGTCGTAGCAAAATAGCGTGTATTGTGGTCGTTGTCCCAACAGTGTGGCGCGATTTTTAGGTAATCCCATTTTTCTGGTTCGGTAGTAAAGATAACAATTTTCAAGTCAGAATAGGAATGGAACGTAAGCATTTGGAGAAAAACACAATCCATAAATGATTTAACAACTTCGGATTGGCCAATTACGGCATCGATGATTTGGTTGGTGAAGTTGTATGTAATTGGAGCATTCGCGATTTCGCGCGAGTCGTGTATTACTTTCTTTAGCTCAAGTAGTAATGGGTCTGCATCTTCTACTGTAAATTTATCCTTAGGTTCTTCTAGCTCTAATTCTGTTTTAACATTACCTGTACCGACTCGAATAACTAAAAAGTCGCTATGGTCGATATTGCGCTGCCAAAGACGCTCGCCGCGTGACTCGATAATCTGTTCGCATTGTTGAATGTCTGGATGATTGTTTAGTAAAATCCGTTTTTGTATATTCTCGATCGATTCCAGTTGTCGTTTCTTTTCGTCCAGATATGCTCGGTATTTTAGCTGTCTGCGCGCCTCTTGTTTTTTATACCTACTATTCGTAATTGCGCGGCTTACAGCCGGCCACAGTAGTGTACCCAATAGTGATATTACCATTGTGGCTACCGATAATCGTATACGCATTGCGGTATTTGCGTCTGTTCCCGAGGAGAAAGCCATTATTAAACTAACTACCGAAAGCCCTGATGCTGCCGCCATCGTCAACTGAGGCCCAAGAGTGATGATTAGCGGTAGTTTGTTCCGCGCCTCTCTTGATGGTGGCTCATCGATTTCCATTATTGCTTTTTCGATTACGTAATTAAAGCGTGGCGACTTGTAGTAGTAGTCATTTTCGGAGTATAGTGGCGTGTCTATGTCGAAATTATCGTCATCAGCCTGTTTTGGCTCATATACAGCCTCTGGACCGGCTGGTCTGATGCGCTGGTTTATTTTAATGAATTTGTATGGGCTGCATAGTATGAAAGAGTTCCGCAAGAGGATGATTTTTAGACCATAGTACGATATGCTGTCGCCACATAAGATTTTTTGCCCATTTGCTGCGCGATTTCTGCCAATGAAAAAGTTCCGCGAGTCCGTCTGGGCGGTCCATGCGTTATTTGAAAGCGTCAGTTTGATAGCTTCGTTCTTGACATTCTTCACTGGCAGACAAATGTCACATGCGTGAGTGTTTCCGATGATTAGCTGATTTGAAATTGCATATACGCGCGCTTCTGGGTAATATCGAAGAGTCAAGACAACATTGTATACTTCTTTGGTTTTGTGCGAGATGATATTGTATATGTAATATTGCTGTAGTTTAACGGCATCTTTTACTGCTTCTGGGCTATAATATCCCTCTGTTGGCTTAAGAACCCAGCTGTCGCCGTCAGAAATAACATTGGCAATAATCTTTCCGTCAATATAAATTGGGTACATGCTGCTTGCCGTCAAAGAGAGTTCTTTGAAGACGCTGGCTTGCTCGTTGAATATATGGATAATCATTTATGATGTTCTCAACCCTCAAACAAAATCATCTTTTGACATGTTTTATGACAAGCACATGTCGCTTATGGTATTTATTATACCTTATTCGAATAGTCATATGCAACTTGCACGATTAGCGACATTTAAGGTTGAGCTAACCGCATAGCTTTTGCATAATGCTTGACAATTCAAACTCGATGTGATATAATCAAAATATCGTTCACGAATGTTTATCTTAGGAGGAGGGATAAGAAATGAAAAAAACATTGAAGATGATTGCACTTTTAATTATGATTGTCGCATTTGCGACTGGTTGTTCGTTTAACAAGTCCGCATCCGCCCCTAAAACTACGGCAGACGGAAAGGTGATCATTGAGCCTGGATCGAAAGACGATCCTCTGAACGGCGCAGAGATCATCATGCTCACCATCTTCAGAGGCTACGCATTTCCGTCCAAGAAGGATGCAAAGCAAGAAATCGACCTTCTGCGCGGTAACGATGCGGCCCTTAACGAAGAGATGGTGGCCGCATATGACGATGAGAGCGGAGGATTCCGCGACTCCGTCCACGGCTTTCATGTGTACTTCGACGTGGACACGATGGCGGTAGCGCGCGAGAATGCGAGGGCCGCCGGGAAGTCAGTGAGTCGTGGTGACTATGGCGAGTATACCCCGGAATTCGGCTGGAGTAGCTCAAATGTAGTATACTGGATCTCTGGACCCGAGTGTTTCGATCCGGTGACGGGCCAGGTGCTCGAAGGGCGCTTCACCGAGTGCGTAGAATTCGTGAACCATGATTTCATGGATTCTGACGTCGGTGGGCAATTCACGCTGTATTACATGCCGGGGGCATTGGACTTCGAGTCCGGGTTCGTGTACAGCGACAATCAGTGAACGAGTGCGCCGGCAGTGCGCAAGGCCCTGGAGTTTATCTCCAGGGTCTTTTAATTCTCCTCGTTAGTCTGTTCTTTGCTCTGGGGTGGAGGAGGTGGACTGATATTGCTTATTTCTGGGGTCGGCAGTGGATACCCAATCATTTTAGACTGTATGTCATCGAAAGGGTCTTTTTCTAAGTCTTCGTTCTCTGTCGGCTGGCTATACGAATCATCGGTATTGTCTGGATTGTCATATTCCTGTTCTTGCATCTGCCCACTCTCTTCTTCCGCGATTGTGCTTGGATTTCCCTGAAAAGCATCTTCTTCTAACGAATCGTTTGTGGTGGCATCACTATCGTCGGCGGGAGTTGTTTCGACGGCCGTCTCAGTATGGAGGGGCTCGTTTTCCTCGTTGGCAACGCTCGTACTAACGACGGCCTCATTTGCGATATCTTCATCGCCGCCATGGTGATCTATATATAATATATCGTCACTCATATAGCTCCCTTTACTTTACTAGGCGCTCACGCGGCTTTATGCGCGGTGGTCGTTCATATTTGCGCATACGCATAGATGCGCGAGACGTAATATTTGCATAACTATGATCGGTAGTACTAATTTTTTGCCGAATAAGAATAAGTTCTGAATTAAATTCGTTAATTTTTGAGCGTAAGCCCCAAAGATAATTTTTATGACCAAAATCGGACGGCACATCAAAATAGCATTCAGATGCCGCTTGTGATAGATAATCCTTGCAGTTTGCGATTGCGCCACTAGTCAATTGAGTTAAGCCGTCTTTTGGGAAAGAAATTTTACTCATCGATTAGTTCCTCCGGTCTTTGGTTGCTATATTTTCTAATTCGTCCGCCTCGCCTAGTATTTCTACGCTTAGGCTTCGTATACATCTCGATAAGACTAGATATTGTGTTTTGTCTTCTGCAATTAGGTTAAAGTATATGTTCGCCTCATCGCCGATCCATTCTTTCGTGCCGTTTGGGACGTTGATTAGGCGCGAGAATAATGTTTTTATTTCGAAATCGAGGTCGTCAGAGAGTTTTTTTAGGTCTTTTGCTACTTGAATCATCTCCGTGGTATCGGCATAGCTAATCGTCGCCATCTTCTTCCTCCTCTCTGCGTCTTCGCTCTTCTTCTTCCAGACGATCAATTTCACTCTCACAATAGGAGATTTCGTCGTCAATTGATGGAATTATTACATTGTGTATATGATTGATTTCTTCGTTAATGTTCCCTTTGAGGGTATCGATGCGACTTGTGATTACGGTTGGGGCGTTGTTTATTTTATAGCTGCCAGTCACTTCGTTGCTGAGATGCCCCGCGCTGCGAGAGGCGGAATCTAGACTATCGGCAATGCGCCTTAGTTTGTCTTTGATTTCGTAATAGTCTCTTATGTCACTTCGATATCCCTCAATGGATGCCATTATACACAACTCCCCTTTAACTTAGAGTTACACCTTGCGCTGCGGTGCGAATCGCCTCTGCGTCTGTAGTGGCATTTTCTGCGATTTTTCTCTGTGCAGCTTCCCAGTTTTGGTTTGCGTCTTCAACTAGTATTTTTTCCTGCTCGATAGTGGCGACATAGGCATTGAGCAAGTCCTTGATGGCTGTTATGAATACGCTTACTCGCGCAACTAGATTATTGCCTCTGAAGGCTTGCCTGATTGCGTCCATTTGGTTTTCCATCTTATTAATGATTTCTTGGATATCGCCGCGGTAAGTGTCGACGGCGCCGTCGAATAGTGCTAGGTCTCTCTGGTTCATGCCAGCAAAGTTTGTTAAGCCGTATGCGCGTGGCGTATCTTGCCCGGTTTGGCTAGTAACCGTAGTCATTGCTTGGTTTACTTTGGTGTAGATATCCTCTTTGCGATGTTGGATTACGCTTGTTGCATCTTCGATTGCCATACTATTCCTCCTTTCCTATGCTGCTGCTCTGGTTTCAACTAGTTCTACATCGACGTCGCCCATTGCTTTAGCGATTTGGCTAACTTCTGCATCTAATGAATTATATGATGCGTCGAGGGCTTCGATAATTTTATCAATATCTTGCTGCATGTTCGCTTTGAACTTTTCGGCCGATACGCCTCGCCATACCTCATCTACGGCATTAAACAAGTTTATGGCTTTTTGCTTCATGGCTGTTTCAGCATCATGGATAACTTCGGCCTTAATTTTGTCTAGCAAAGATCGTACGCCCGCTGTATCGTAGCCGACGGTTGCGTTATCGATGGTTAAATTCGGCATTTTTCCCTTTCTATTTACCTATAGTGAATTCGTTATATTTTATTTCGTGTTTAACTCTATCCGTGAGGTCATCAAATAGACCTGATAGATAATCTGCATTTTCCTTAATTTTTTCTATAAGCATTAGCAGATCATCAGAATAACTTCGAATATTTTCTTTTGTTGTAGCGAAAGAGGGCTTAATCTGGTTATAGTAACCAATTATGCCATTACATGGCTGGCCTCGGTAGACGGCTTGCAGTCTATCGATGCATGCGTCAACCTTTTCGAAGATCTCGGATATATTATCGCGATGATTCAGCACTTCCATGCTCAGGGCGTTAAGCTCGCCTTCGTTTATTCCAGAAATAACTCTTTCCATATTGCTGGTTTTTTCTGGTGCTATTAGCATGGCTAGTCTTACGTCTAGCCGGTTTTTCCTCCTTTCCTATATCTAGAATAACACATATTTAAGCGGTAGGGGTACAAAATTGAGCGTAACGCGTAATGCGCTATAGCGTACGGTTATCGGTTATACAAAAACACCCCCTAAAACTAGAGGGTGTTTTCGTCTGTTAGATTCAGATTACCAAACCTTAACGAGGATTTCTCCGCCGAGCTTGTTCTTGACGGCCTCTTGGCCAGTCATGATGCCTTTGCTCGTCGAAATCAAAACGGTACCGCGACCAGATTTGACTTTTGGAATCTCGCTGACGCCAGCATAAATGCGGCGACCAGGGGTGGAAACCTTAGAAATCTCATTGATTCTTGCTGGAGCATTCTCTTCGTTAATTACGATGTGGAGAATACCGCGTGGTTGAGCTTCTTCGATTTCTACCTTTTCGAGGTAATTAATCTTCTGTAGCTTGTCGGCGACAGCAAATTTGAGTTTGCTAGTAGGGACACGAATTTCGGTCTTGCCGACTGCAATTGCGTTACGAATGCGGGTAAGCATGTCAGCTACAGGATCAGTTGTTTGAATAGACATATACTTCTCCTTTCCTACCAACTACTCTTTGTTACACCAGGGATTTCGCCCTTGCTTGCTTTTTCGCGGAAATTAATACGGCTGAGGCCGAAGCGGCGCATGTAGCCGCGTGGGCGACCATCAAGCATATCGCGGTTCTTAAGGCGGGTTGGGCTGGAGTTGCGTGGCAACTTCTGTAGACCTTCGAGGTCTCCAGCTGCCTTTAGTTCTGCGCGCTTTTCAGCGTATTTTTCATACATCTTGCGGCGTTTTTCGTCACGGAGGACGGCTGATTTCTTAGCCATATTACTTTGCCTCCTTCTCAAACGGCATGCCGAATTTTTCTAACAATTTCATGCTCCCTTCGCGTGAACCGTTTTTAATTACAAAAGTGATTTCTAGACCATGTAGGACGGCCGCATCTTCGAAAGAGATTTCTGGGAATACGGTTTGTTCCTTGAGGCCTAGGCTATAGTTGCCTGCGCCATCAAATGCCTTGTTGCTGACGCCGTGGAAATCGCGGACGTGTGGCAGGGCAATATTGATTAGGCGATCGACAAATTCATACATTTTGTCGTTGCGCAAGGTGGTCATGTAACCAACAGGGGCGCCCATGCCTTTGCGAATCTTGAACTGTGCGATCGACTTCTTGGCTAAGCGGCTAGTAGTAGCTTGGCCGGTGATTTTTGTCAAAGTTAGTTCAACGGTTTCGGTGTAGCGCTTATCGTCGCGCTTTTTGCCGACGCCAGATGTGACGATAATCTTTTCAAGCTTTGGTACTTGATTGATATTGTCGAGCTTAAGCTCTTTCTTAAGTGCCTTTGCGATCTCATTTTTGTAGAGAGTCTTAAGGCGTGCTTCATATTTAGTATCGGCCATTATTTAATCTCCCGATTATTAGCTTGGCGGGCGATGCGAACGGTTTTGCCATCTTTGTCCTTGCCGTAGCCGACGCGGCTGGTAGTGCCAGCTTTAGCGTCGATTACGAGAGCAACGTTACTTGCATCGATGCCGACTTGAATATCTTTTTTACCGGCTTGGCGGTAGGCGCTTGCGCGCATGTGGCGCGTGCGATTGCCAAGTCCTTCTACGAATACTTTGTTTTCGGCTGGTACAACTTTGGTAACTTTGCCAGTTGCACCTTTGTTGCTACCGGAAATTACTTTCACGGTATCGCCAGTTTTAATACGTACACCCATTATAGTACCTCCGGAGCTAAGCTGATAATCTTTGCGTAGCCGAGGTCGCGAAGTTCACGCGGAACTGGACCGAAGACGCGGGTACCTTTAGGCGTTTTGTCGTCGTTGACGAGAACGGCCGCATTGTCATCAAAGCGGATCGTTGATCCATCAGGACGGCGAATGGTTGCGCGCGTACGTACGATGACGGCGCGTACGACGGCTTTTTTCTTAACGTTGCCAGTTGGAGATGCGTCCTTTACTGAGCAGGTTACGATATCGCCGACATGCGCATAACGAGCGCGAGTGCCGCCGAGAACGCGGATTACGCCAAGTTCCTTGGCGCCGCTATTATCGGCAACTTTCAAACGGGTTTCTTGTTGAATCATTTATTATTTCTCCTCTTTCTCGTCACTTTCGACCTGAGTGACTTCTTCTTTGAGTTCGACTTTACCATGGCTCTTCTCGATAATCTTTACGAGAGACCAGGTTTTAGTTTTGCTGATTGGGCGGCCTTCGGCAATCATGACGATGTCGCCTTCATGAGCAGCATTCTTTTCATCGTGAGCGGTATACTTACGGGTTTTGGAGTACTGCTTCTTGTAGATTGGATGCGTCTCACGAGAGGTGATTTCGAC
>CAMJLE010000012.1 GCA_946406665.1 uncultured Candidatus Saccharibacteria bacterium
CGCCAGATATATCGGTAAGCTTAGAGGCGCCATAGAACATGTAGCTCATATTCGTCACGCTAGAGGTATCCCAACCGCTGGCTCCGTCTATATTGGCGAGACTGGAGGCGCCTCGGAACATATAGCTCATGCTAGTCACGCTTGAGGTATTCCATTTAGTGGCGCCAGATATATCGGTAAGCTTAGAGGCGCCATAGAACATGTAGCTCATATTCGTCACGCTTGAGGTATCCCAACCGCTGGCTCCGTCTATATTCGTGAGGCTAGTGGCGCCATCGAACATCGATTGCATACTTGTCACTTTAGAAGTATCCCAACTACTAGCACCATCAATATTCGCGAGGCTGGAGGCGTCTTGGAACATGGAGCTCATAGTCGTCAATTTAGAAGTATCCCAACCGCTAGCTCCGTCTATATTCGTGAGGCTAGTAGCGCTATAGAACATCGATTGCATACTTGTCACGCTAGAAGTGTTCCAACCGCTAGCTCCGTCTATATTCGTGAGGCTAATAGCGTTATAGAACATAAAACTCATACTCGTTACCTTTGAGGTATCCCAATTAGCTAATGCGTCAATATTGGTGAGTCTATAGGTGCCATCAAACATATAGCTCATATTCGTTACCTTTGAGGTATTCCATTTCTCTAAGGCATCGATGTTGGTGAGACTGGAGGCGCCATGGAACATAGAGCTCATGTCCGTTACGTTTGATGTATTCCAGCTAGTTAAGGCATTGATGTTGGTGAGACTGGAGGCGCCAGGGAACATAGCGCGCATATCCGTTACGCTGGAGGTATCCCAATTAGCTAAGGCATCAATGTTGGTGAGGCTAGTGGCGCCATCGAACATAAAGCTCATATCACTATTGCCCTGGATAACATCAGCCTCAGAATAGACATAAATTGATCCATCGGTATCATCAAACCAAGCATAAATTGGCACTACTGAATTGGTCGTCGAGATAATTGTCGTATTGGACTGCTGAGCTGCAGACATCGAAGTTGCTGTCTTTATGGTCTTAATGGTTGTGTTGGTCGTAGTATAGCTTGGATTAGATTGGCCAGACAGTTTCTTCAAGGCCACATTAATATTCCGTCCAGTATCCAGCACTGCCGCTACTTCTTCCTTTACTTCCCCATCCATGCTTTTAGAAATAGAAGGCTTGGTCCAAGTGGCACGAAGAATTACGTCATCATCCATAATCTTGAAGTAGTCGTCATTAAGTATCTTTGGATTACCCTCGGCAATCTCCCAGCCATTAAAGTTATAGCCGTCACAAGAGATAGTATTGCTAGACTTCTCTACTATTGTCATTGGTAGATAGTTCTGCTCTGCTGGCAGAGTGCCTTCGTAGGCGGAGCAAGCACTTGGCAGGTTTGGTTCATAGGCTACTTTGTAGCTAGACTTCAACACTGGGGTTAATTCGCTCGTTATGTTTTCGTCCGGTGTTTCAGGTAAGCTACTTTGGATAGTTTCATGATCATTGGTTGGCAAGAAAGCGTTTTCTGCTATGGTGCCAGTATTCTTAAGTGTAATGTCTATGCTAAGTTTTGCGGAGTGGCCAGATATGAGTGCTTCGTTTATGGTCCAAGTTACGACTGGTGTATTGCCATTATGGGTTAGAGTAGTTTCGCCTATTGTTGCTTCAATATTATCTATACTATCTACGTCCCAATATTCATCGTTAATATGATCCACCAGCGTAAAGTTACTGTAAGTATATGGAACAGTAGCAGCTTCGAAGAGGACGTTATTGAGTGAATCTCTATTCGCGATGAACTGGTTATCTGTAACTGCCTTGATCGGATCAAGTACTTCATCGCCCATCTCGTATTGGATACCATTGATAGTCATGTATGGATACATAGCTTTTAGGGCTTGGCATTCAGGGATTTCGTTCGGCGTTTGGCTGTTTGGGAAACCGTCAGTTAGGAATAACATAACGAGTTCGCGGTTATTTTGTTTCTGGTAACCTTCAAGGACTTCTTCAGCTTTCTTGAAACCATCATAATAGTTAGTACTACCAGGAGTATCTAGATTGTTCACTAAATCTATGAGCGATGCCTTATCTGAAGTGAAATTGCTAAGTTTAGTCGCATCAGTATTAAAGCTAACAAGACCAATGCGGTTATTACTGTCAGAGAGAATGCTTTCAATTAGTTCTGTAGCGTCATGCTTAACTTGCGCAATCTTCTCGCCACTCATTGAGCCAGAATTGTCTATTACCATGACGAGATCTAGATGCGCGTTGTCTGCAATTTTAGCTACTGTGTCTACGTTAAAGGTAATTCTGGCTTTGCCTGCCTCAATCCATTCTGCACTCTTTTCTACATTCCAAGAACCAGGCGCATTATTGACATAGCTTGTATGTTGCGAAGTGAGCTCAACGGACTTAATGACTTCCGTATACGGAGCCGCCATAGCAGAGCGAATCATTAGGCCGCCAAAGACGAAAGTAGCAGCAATAATACCAGGAAGTGCGTATTTAAAGGCGGTCTTACTAATCCGACCAATAGTTTTAGTATTAGGTCTAAATTTGCGAGACAGTATCACTCCAATAAAGATAATAACAATTCCTAGTACCACCATCCCTACATATGGCAAAGCATTAAAGATAATTCCAGTAAGTGGCACTGGCTCAGGAATAGTGTCGAAATCTACAGTAGCTTTGTATTCCTGATCAGTATCTAGAATGTGGTCTTCCGCCAGAGCACCAGTAAGTTCAACGATGTTCGTGAGGGTTTGAGCGGTGTTTTCGATTACCTTGTATTCGGCATAAACATCAATGCTAGAGTTCGCATTGATGGTTGGGATAACTGCTATGGTGCTAGTCTTGATCGTGTAGCTATTGTCAGTTGGAGCCGTAAAGACTGCTCCGTCTAATTCTTCTTGTAAGTAGACATCGGTAATGGCGAAAGATTCTGGGTTGGTAACGGTAATCTTAAACTTAACCGTTTCGCCATACATGTATTCGTCTTGGGGGTTCACAATGGTCTTAGTGATGGCTGGCGTGAACTCGCTCATCGTACGCATCCACTCGCCGTAGATAGTGACATTTTCTTCCGGCATCGTGAAAGAGGCATTCTTGTACCAGCCAAGGAAGTCGTAGCCATCAGCCTGCGGATCAGCCGCTCTCGTGACGGTCTCACCCGGATAATGCGTTTCGCATGGTGGAAGGATAGAGCTGGCATTAGGTGGGATAATGGCGCCTTCAAACTCATAGCAAACTCTGTAGCTAATTCGCTCAAAGCTACCCACAATAGTAACGTTTCTTTCTGGCATAGTAAAGCCAGTTTCAGATACGTCTGCATCAGTTGTAGTCCAGCCGCTAAAACGATAGCCATCAATAGCAGTATTAGCTTCAGTGGAATCTAGCGGTACGCTAACTCCGGCTTCGTATTCCTTCTGAGTTGGTGGCATAAAGTCTGCTGGTTTGTCACCATTAATGACGTAGGTTACATTGTATTTGGTGCTGGCTGTATTCTTAGTCCAAATGCCGACTAGCTCTACGTCTTGGCCTGGCATCGTGAAAGAGCCATCCGTAACGGTAGCATCAGATGTAGTCCAACCTGAGAAGGTATAGCCTTCGAGGGTTGGGCTCATACTTACGGCCACTTCATTATTGGCTGGGTAAGATTGCTCGCTTGGCGTAGTTGGCGCACCAGTCGGAACAGTGCCCGTATATCTATACATGACCTTGTATACTCTGGTGCTAGAACTACCTATCCAGGCATGGACGGTATTGGAGATAGCCGTAACGTCTTTCTCTGCCGCAAAGGCGGCGTTGTAGAAATCTCTTCTGGTTTCTACTGGTGTAGTATCTGGATCGTCTACGGTAGGAGGAGTTTTTGTAATAATGCCAATAGTGAGTTGGCAGCCAGCTTTAATCTTTTCGGCCGTAAAGGAGACCGTACGCGTAGTGTCGTTGTAATGGAGGCCATGGTAATAGTATTCAGTATGAGCATTATTCCAAGTACCGGCGTCTAGGGCTTCTTCATTAGTGTCATCGACGACTTTACCGGAACATTGAATAGAATTGTCTGCACGAGATACGGCACCAAATGTACCGTCAGAGGTAGTAACGAAACCTTGAAAGATGAGACCTTCGGGAAGCTTATCCGTAACTGCTACTCTGCCGCCACGCATATCTGCGATTTGGCTGTCGCTAGACTCTATACCAGCAGCATCAACGCCATCTTCTTTGACGTTGAGATAATATGTGAGTTCTGAATCGACGTCTACGTGGACGTCGTTACTTTCAATAACTTCGGCAAGAGAATTGAATGCAAAAACAGAGACAAAAATGCCCAAGAACATAGCCACCAAAATACGGGCTAGTTTGTTGTTTTTCTCCCTTTTTGTTTTGCGCTCCTTGGCGCGAGATGCTACAGGGCCCCTCCTGAACAACATCGATCATTCTCCATTTCTCTCGCAGTAATTGAGATTTGAAGAACCACACACTGCCAAGTACCTCCCATTGGTACTAATACTATGATAGCATAGTATTTCTAAAAACCAATAGCGGGATGATGTTATTATTGATCCGTTCCCATAAAAATATCTCCGTCTAAGCGGAGATATTTTTTGAATCGGATACTATTTGTCTACGACTTCGCCTTCGACGGTGTCGCCATCTTTACTATCCGACTTTCCGTCATCCTTCTTAGCGTCATCGGAAGCTTGCTGATACATCTTAGCGCCAATCGGCATAATAGCATCATTGAGCGCTTTAGTGGCCTCTTCAAGCTTATCCTTGTCTTCGTCGTATTTCTCGAGAGCCTCCTTTGCTTCAGAAACTGCCTTCTTGATAGTTTCCTTATCCTCATCGGAAATCTTATCTTTGTATTCATCGGGCATTTTTTCAGCCTGGTAGATAGTGTTCTCGAGATGATTTTTAGCCTCGATAGCTTCCTTCTTTTTCTTGTCGTCGGCAGCATGGGCTTCCGCATCACGTTGAGCTTTTTCGATATCTTCTTTGCTCATATTGCCCGAATTCTGAATCGTAATGCTCTGTTCTTTGCCGGTGCCCTTATCCTTGGCGGTAACGTTCAAGATACCGTTTGCATCCAAGTTAAATGTAACCTCGATTTGCGGAATACCACGTGGGGCCGGCGCGATGCCATCAAGGATGAAGCGACCAAGGGATTTGTTATCCTTGGCAAATTCGCGCTCACCCTGGAGCACGTGAATTTCAACCTGTGGCTGATTATCTGATGCCGTGCTGAATACTTCAGACTTGCTAGTCGGAATAGTTGTATTACGTTCAATTAGTGGAGTGCGTACACCGCCCATTGTCTCGATACCGAGCGTAAGTGGAGTAACATCAAGTAGCAAAATGTCCTTAACGTCGCCAGCAAGTACGCCGCCCTGAATAGCCGCACCGACTGCGACAACCTCGTCAGGGTTAACGCCCTGCATTGGGTCCTTGCCGAAGAGCTTCTTGACGCGTTCGACTACGGCCGGCATACGAGTCATACCGCCAACCATAACAACATCAGCAATATCGCTCGTCTTTAGACCTGCGTCGGCTAGAGCCTTCTTGACTGGCTCGTCAAGGCGATCGAGCAATGGCGCAACAAGTTCCTCAAGTTTAGCGCGAGTAAGCGTCAGTTCAAGATGCTTTGGGCCATCGGCGTCTGCAGTAATATATGGAAGATTGATGTCCGTTTCCGTAGCGCTAGAAAGCTCTTTCTTCGCCTTCTCTGCCTCGTCTTTGATGCGCTGCATTGCGGCTGCATCTTTACGCAGATCAATATTATTCTCTTTGGCGAACTCGGCCAAGATATAATCGACGATTTTGTTATCGAAATCTTCACCACCTAAGTGCGTGTCACCGTTAGTAGCCTTCACCTCAAAGACACCGTCACCGAGTTCTAGAATAGAAACATCGAAAGTACCGCCACCAAGGTCGAAAACGACAATCTTTTGATCGGAGTTCTTTTCGAGACCATAAGCTAGGGCAGCAGCGGTCGGCTCTGGGATGATACGCTTAACTTCTAGACCGGCAATTTTACCGGCGTCCTTAGTAGCCTGGCGTTGAGAATCGTCGAAGTAGGCCGGAACCGTAATAATAGCCTCTGTGACCTTTTCGCCCAAGAACGCTTCAGCGTCGGCCTTAATCTTGGAAAGAATCATCGCGGAAACTTCCTCTGGGGTCATTTCCTTATCGCCGAGCTTTACTCCTACGCCATCGCCTTTCTTGACAATCTTGTATGGCAAAATGCTAATGTCGTCCTGAACTTCTTTATCTTCGTATTTGCGACCAATAAGGCGCTTGATGCCGTAAATAGTATTTTCTGGGTTGGTTACGCGCTGGCGCTGCGCAACCTTGCCAACTAGGCGATCACCCTTCTTAGTCACCGCAACGACCGACGGTGTTGTACGGTCACCCTCGCTGTTCGTGATAACCTCAGGCTTGCCGGCAACCATGTAGGCAAATGCCGAGTTAGTCGTACCGAGATCGATGCCAATAATTTTACCCATTTGGATTTATCCTCCTTGAATTATAAACGAAATTATGTTTTAGCACTCGCACCCTTCGAGTGCTAACTTGCCCTTATTGTAGCGCGTTGGCACTCTCCTGTCAAGTCTGCCAGACAGGGGCGGAGCAGAGTTTTTTGCACATTTTAGTCGCCGTAGAGTAAGATTTATATATGATTACCTCGGCCACACTTCAGCTAATCGCTATTATTACAATGTTAATCGACCATATCGGTTTTTATTGGTGCGACAACAATCTGACTATGAGGCTTATAGGACGTTTTGCGATGCCGCTTTTCTGCTTTATGCTGGCGGAAGGATTCCTACATACAAAAGGAAAGCGCTGGGCGTATTTTGGGCGTTTACTTATTTTTGCGTTTATTTCTCAGTTACCCTACGATTTATTACATCAAGCGACATCTACGGCGGCACCGAGCCTAAACGTAATGTTTACCTTGGCGACCGGTTTTGCCGTAATGGCCTTAATCGAGTCTAGAAGTTGGTCGATAATATGTCTGCCAATACTCTTTATGGCAGCCGAGTATCTTAATATGGATTACGGCGCCTACGGGATCGTAATGATTGCAGGGTTTTACCTAGCGTCCAAATTGTTCCAAAAAGAAAAATACCGTATTTGGCGTTGGGCTACGTATATCGCCTTATTATTTACTAGCACGGCCACCTATGCGTTGACCGAGGGGAAACCGGCACAGCTGTTTGCGATAGTCGCAATCATACCGATAGTCTTCTATAATGGTAAACTTGGAAAAAGATTACCAAAATGGTTTGGCTACATTTTTTACCCCGCACATCTGGCAATAATATACTTAGTGCGTAGTCTTATTCTTCTCTAGAATTGCCAACGTGGCGCGAAGACGAAACGCGTAGTCGTCGGCGTGCGACTCAACAAACTCATCAACAGCTTTAGCGACGCCGGGCAAATCGGCGTTACGGTAATCGTGAACAACGACAATGCCGCCGTCGACGAGGTGCGGGGCGATTTTTTCGAAGCTAACCTTAATCGACTGATAGAAGTCCCCATCAAGGAGCGCGAAGGCAATCTGGCTTGGCAGGTCGGCGTCTTCTAGCTGATCGAACCATTTCTTGATAATGACTGGCTCTGGGAGGCTAAGCTTTTTGAACTTATGTGCCACCGTATCGGGCGAAGCTTGTAGCTCGCCGGCCTTGAAACGCCAACCAGAAACAGACTGATCTTTGACAGTCTTCTCTGGTAGCCCCTCGAAAGAGTCGTAAAGATAAAGCCATTTGTCCGGAGAATTCTTTAGCGCCTCCGCCAACAATACGGACGTATCACCCATGTAGCAGCCCATCTCTACCACGTCGCCAGCGAGATTGATAGTTTTTGCGAGCTCCTGCAGGATTAGCTCTGTCTCGCGCGTAGGGATTTGCAAGTTTGCCATTAGTCTATGAAGTCAATTTCTTTCATTAGCTTACCGAAGCGCTCATGAAACTCTTCAATAGTGCCGGAATTATCAATGTAATAGTCTGCAATAGCAATCGGGCCACCTTTTTCGAGATTTTCAATCTCGCTACGGTCACGCTCGGCGATAGCCTGAGCGTCAAATGGACGGTCGGGACGCTCGGCGACGCGCTTACGGCGCAAGGCCTTCGGCACAATAATGGCAACAACAGTCATCTCGGTCGGCCACTCTTTGCGCAAAATCTTGTACTCAGTCCAACTATACAAACCGTCGAGAACAATATGTCTTTGCCCGGCCTCAATGAGCCTCTTGGCTTCTTTGATTGCACGTAAGACCACAAAATCCTTGCCTTCTTTTTGGCGAATTTCTTCGCGGAAGCGCTTCTCACTCTCGCCATCTTCAGTGCGCGCAATACCGGCCTCTTCCATGGCTTTATAAATGACACCGCCAAAATATACTTTTGGGATGCCGCGCTCAGTTAAATACTCTATTGCCGTCGATTTGCCACTACCGCACATGCCGACAACAGCAACAATCTTAATATCTTTTTCCTTTTCCATTGAAGCTATTATATCAGATAGCGCCGAGAACGCGCGACCAGAGTTCGTCGACGACTGCTTTATTCATATTGCCAACGGCGGCCAGACCCGAAATGCCCGACTGCATAAATTCGCGAGCAAGGCTAACAATGGTGCCTTTATCGATAGCATCAATCATCTTAGGAGCTTCGCTAAGTGGCTCATAGGTATTAGTAGTGATGTATTCGCGCATATAATAAGTACTAATTTGGTCGGCCGTCTGTGCTAGCATCTGGTGGCGTCCAAGCGCATACGTCTTGGCGGCCCGAATATCTTCTTCTTTAATGTCGCCATTGATTACGCGAGCTAGCTCGACTGCAATCAGGTCAAATAATTCATCAGCGTTCTCGGAGTTAACCTCTCCGTCAAAGTCCCAAGTGCTGCTCCATTTATCATTGTCCGCATTAGAGCCGATACCATAGACAATGCCACGCCTACGAGCAGCGCCGAGTATTTTGCTACTCATCGTACCCGTAAGGATATGATTGAGACAGCCCATGGCGTATTGCTCTTTTGGCTCGAGCGGCCGCTGAATGATGAACGAAAAGCCAAAACTAACATTGGCGGCATCTTTGCGACGAATTAGAACAGGGCTAGTACCAACATAAGTACTAATTGGAACCTCCATCTTCTCGCCCGGCTTCAAATCCCAGTTTTCAAGCATACTAATAATCTTACGCTTGCGACCACGTAGGCTACCGGTGATAATAAATTGCATATTCGCAGCGGTATGCGTGCGGCGATGGTGCTCGCGCACATCTTTGAGTTCTATATTATTAATAGTCTTGATACGCTCCGCATAAGTCAGTACGGCTTCGCCTAGTTCTTGTTGCAGTTTCGGCCAAATCAAGCGCGAGTAATCATTCTGATAGCCAGTAAGCTCCGAGCGAACGTTCCCCTTCTCGCTATTAAGCTCTTCTTCGTTAAATCGCGGCTTAGCAATAGCTAGTTCCTGCAATTGCAGAATACGATCCCACTCAAAATCAGCACATTCCGCCTCGTAAGCAATAAAGTTATCTGAAGTCCAAGCATTATGATAGGCGCCATTCTTAGTGAATTCCGCCTCGTAGGCCTGTTCGTCTTTAAACTCCGCGTTGCGGCCAAAGGCCATGTGTTCCATCAGATGAGCAACTTCGTATATCTCTGGTTTCTTGACGAATTTATTACCGGCACGAAAAATAACCTTGATATTAATAACGGCCGAACCCGGAGCGTCGATAAGGAGGCCACGAGCGCCATTCTCAAGATGTACTTCTTCGATTGAGTGTTTCATAAACTGATTATGCTTGACTTTTCCAACAAAATATGATACGATAGGATTATCGCTGAGATGCGGCCGGTATTGGTCGCATCTCTTTTTTACTACCTTAGTGGCGGCCTTTTTTCTTGTTTTGGCGCGCCTTTTTCTTGCTCTTGCGAGCCTGGTTGCGCTTTGCATTGCGATTAGTATTCTTGCCAGTTGAAGCGGAACGACGCTCGCTAGGCTTACTAACGCCGTTTTCATCTTTTGTGAATTCGCTATCGAGGTTCTTTTCGCCGGCAGATATTTCGTTTACGCCCTTCTCTGTTGCGGAGTCGGCCATCTTAGTGAGCTCAGTTTCGTATTTATCGTCAGAAACCTCGGCAACCTCTTGAGGCTTAATAGAGAGCAAGATATGCATGACTTCTTCGCGTAACGAGCGCTGAAGACCATCAAACAGTTTTTGTGACTCGGAGCGATATTCGACAAGCGGATCGCGTTGACCAACGGAGCGCCAATGGATACCTTCGCGGAGATGTTGCATATTTTCGAGGTGCTGCATCCAGAGCGTATCGAGTACATTGAGGTAAACCTCACGCTCAATCTTACGCATAGTATCTTCGCCAAACTTAAGCTCTTTGTCGTGGTACATTTCTTCGACGGCTGCCAAAGCGAGGCGTTTGCGGTCTTTTTCGCTGCGGGTTAGACCGATGGTGTCAATTAAATCTTCGTCGAGGTCAAAGACGCGCTTGAAGTTCTCGGCAAACTTCTTGTTTACACGAGAGCTAAACTGAACGAGCTCAGCGATTTCCTCTTTGTAGAGACGTGTAATCTCTGGGCGAATATTGTCACCATCAAGAATCTTGCGGCGCATCGTATAGACAACTTTACGATGGCGATTGATGACGTTATCGTACTGAACGACGTTCTTGCGGGAATCGAAATTGAAGCCCTCGACGCGTTTTTGCGCCTGCTCAAGAGTCTTGCTGATGGTACGGTTGCGAATTGGCATATCATCGTCAATGCCAAGGCGTTGCATGAGCATGCCGATACGATCGCCCTGGAAAATACGCATGAGGTCATCCTCGCAGCTAACGAAGAACTGAGTCGTGCCCGGATCGCCCTGGCGACCACCACGACCACGGAGCTGATTGTCGACGCGGCGAGAATCGTGACGAGCCGTACCAATTACGACAAGACCGCCAAGATCGGCTACACCATCGGCGAGCTTAATGTCGGTACCGCGACCAGCCATGTTAGTCGCAAGCGTAACGGCGCCCTTTTCGCCAGCTTTAGCAATGATTGCAGCTTCGCGCTCATTGTTCTTAGCGTTTAGGATTTCGAACGGAATGCCTTCTTTCTCGAGGTAGGCGGCAATCATTTCGTTGTTTTCGATAGAATCAGAACCAATTAGTACTGGTTGCCCCTTCTCGTGATATTCCTTGACCTCCGCAGCAATAGCCTTGAGCTTAGCGGCGGTAGTGCGATAGATAAGGTCATCTTTGTCGACACGAATAATCGGCTTGTTCGGCGGAATCTGAATCACGTCGAGAGCATAGATTTGCTGGAATTCCTCAGCCTCAGTAAACGCCGTGCCGGTCATACCGGAGAGCTTACGATATAGACGGAAGAAATTCTGGAAGGAAATCGTAGCAAGAGTCATGGATTCTTGGCGCACCAATACGCCCTCTTTGGCCTCGATAGCCTGGTGTAGGCCTTCATTGTAACGACGACCTTGCATGAGGCGGCCAGTGTGCTCATCGACGATAATAACTTCGCCAGAATTAGTAACGACGTAATCTTTATCACGATGGAAGAGAGTTTCGGCGCGGAGAGCCTGCTCGAGGTGGTAGACGATACGAGTATTCTCGGTGGAATACAGCGTATCGACGCCGAGAATTTTCTGGACTTTTTCGACGCCCTCGTCAGTCAATGCGACGGTACGGCGCTTTTCGTCAACGATGTAATCTTCGCTTGCGAGCTGTGCGCAAACCTTAGCGAACTGATAGTAGCTTTCTGGATTGTCGGCGGCTGGAGCAGAAATAATGAGCGGAGTGCGAGCTTCATCGATTAAGATAGAGTCGACCTCATCGACGATTGCAAAGTTGAGCTCACGCTGGCGGAGATACTCAGCATCCTTAACCATGTTATCGCGGAGATAGTCGAAGCCAAATTCATTATTGGTACCGTAGGTAACATCACAATTATAAGCCTCCTTGCGCGTGCATGGTTTTAGATGGCGCATGCGCTCGTCGTCGTGATCTTCGTTGGTATATTCAGGATCATAGCAGAAGCTAGCTTCGTTAATAATGACACCAACAGAGAGGCCGAGCCAGTTATAGAGCTTGCCCATCCAGCCGGCATCACGCTGAGCGAGATAATCGTTTACAGTAACAACATGGACACCACGACCAGTTAAAGCATTGAGGTAAACCGGGAGCGTCGCTACGAGAGTCTTACCTTCACCAGTCTTCATCTCGGCCACGTTGCCCTCGTGGAGGGCAATACCACCGATTAGCTGCACATCGAATGGACGAAGCCCGAGAACACGATTGCTCGCCTCGCGCACGAGAGCAAAGGCGTCTGGCAGAATAGCATCGAGTGCCTTGGCGTCGTCTTGGACAGGCTTCTTCTTGGCTGCTTTTTTCTGTTTCTTGCCCTTCTTGCCATCTTTCTTTTCTTTTTCGGCTTTGAGCTTTTCGAGCGCAATCTTGGCTTGCTCTTGTTTCGTCAGCTTGGCGAGACGTTTTTTGAGCTTCTCGGTCTGCGCCTGAAGCTCATCGTCGGTCATCTCGGAATATTTGGCGCCAAGCTTATTAATTTCATCGACGCGACGGCCGAGACGGCGAAGCGTGCGCTTTTGCGCATCGCCAAAAATATGCTGCAAGAATTTAGTCATGCCAGATTTGTCGGCAAGTTTGTCGGTCGGCTTCTTCTCTTTCGGGGATTTTTTGGTCTTTTTGGCTTTTTTGGTTTTCTCTTCCACCCTTATCTCTTCTGACCTCTTCTCTTTCATCGTATCAGTATATCACGCAGCCTACTTCTTCAAGAAGCGCTTGAGAAATCCTTTCTTGTCGTAATTAGTTTTTTCAGTCTTGAAACGTCGAATTTGGCCGGTCAACTTGGCTTCGAGGATATCTACGCCCGCAAAAACGTTAGAAGCCTCATCCTTGGCGTTGAGGACTTTGCCACCAGGAATGTCGAGCGTTGCGGAGATTTCGTACTTGTTGCCATGGTCACGATTGACTTGCGTTACGACAACCTTTGCAACGAGGTCCTTGCGATTCTGGCGCGGGAGATAACGATCGAGCTTACCAATACGTTTTTGCACATATTTTTGAAGGCTCTCCTCGACATCGTAGTTAGAGCCGCTAATATCTATATTTTCGATCATTACAAGATCTCCTTTCCATTCATATATTTGCGTAGAATCTCTGGAACGCGAACAGTTGCGTCCTCGTTCTGGTAATTCTCTATAATTGCAATCATAATACGACCGAGAGCAAAGGCGGTGGCATCGTTAGTGTGGACCAACTCTACCTCACCATTCTCACGACGTACGCGCGTGCTTAAGCGGCGTGATTGATAATCTGTCATATAGTCTGCAGTATGTGTTTCACGATACTTGTTCTGGCCAGGAAGCCAAACTTCCATATCGATGCCGCGCGCGTCCGGCTTACCAATGTCGTAAGTACACTTGCGAATTACGCGGTACGGAAGTAGCAACTGCTCGAGGAGCCAACGTTGAATGGCGACAAACAATTCGTGCTCTTTGCGGCTAGTTTCCTTCGTAGAGAAGCTCTCCATCTCAAGCTTATCAAACTGGTGCATGCGGATGATGCCTTCCATATCTTTGCCGTAAGTGCCTGCCTCTTGGCGGAAGGATGTTGCATAGCCTAAGTAGCGAACCGGCATTTCCTCTTCGGTGAAGATTTCGCCAGCATGCATACTGCCAAGTACATGCTCGGCGCTGCCCTGTAGCCAAAGATCTTCGCCCTCAATCTTGTAACGATCTTCTTGTGGCTCGAGACGATCCATCGCATCATATATATCCGTGCGGAGCATAAGTGGCGGCAAAACGAGCGTAAAAGGCTTAGTAGATACACCATCGAGCCCACTCTTCTCAACAATTTCTTTGATAACGCGCTCGTCGGAGAGGCTATCCATGACAAAATTGACGATAGCCATCTGCAGCTTAACCATATCGCCCTTGATGTAGGCAAAGCGTGCGCCGGTAACTTTGGCGGCGCGTTCTTTGTCGATCCAGCCACGAATTTGGCCAATTTCAAAATGGTTCTTAGGAGTAAAATCAAAGTCGCGCGGCTTTCCGACCACCTCAGCTACTTCATTTTCGTCTTCAGACAGACCGACAGGGACATCGTCTTCTGGGACATTTGGCACGGTCTTGAGCTGGGAGATATATTCTTTCTCGACTTCGCCGAGTTTCGATTCTAGTTCAGACAGGTCTTTTTTGATAGTCTTGCCCTTTTCGATTAATGACTGATCGGGCTTGCCATCTTTCATTTTTGCAGAAATTTGATTACGCTCCTGGCGTAGAGCGTCAATCCTTTGCGAAAGATTCTTGCGCTCGTCGTCTAGCGAGAGGATCTGATCAAGGCTAATCTCGTAGCCCTTATTGTGAATTGCATCCTCTACTTTTTTACGATTCGCACGGATGTAATTAATATCTAACATATAACATTATCATATCATCTTACGACTAGTGTGACTAGTGAGGATTGTAGTAAAATAGAGCCATGGATAAAAAGCTTAAGAATTATATAGAAGAGATAAGCAAAGCGAGCGAGCACCCGAGCAAAGAGCTTATCGAGTATCATAAGACCATGACGGCCCAATTTCAGCATGAGCGCCTTATTCATTTAATTGTCACACTCTTCTTCGCGCTATTTATGTTTATAGCTTTTACTATATTTTTGTCATTAGCGCTTATGCTTCCAGGCGAATCGGGAACTTTTTTAACTTCGTGCATTGGCGTAATAACTTTGATTCTAATCATCGTGACGCTTTTTTACATTCGCCACTATTATCAGCTCGAGAATGGTACACAAATATTAGAGGATATCACAAAGAAGCTTTACGGCCGTGACTCGAAATAATATGTAGCTGTTTTATTAAAATGAAGCCGGTTCTATCCGGCCTCATTTTTATTCCGTTTCCCTATACTCTGCCTGGTTTTATTGTATTATTCTTTCCAGTAGTAGAACTGCTCGCCGTTGGGGAGGAAGTAATAGTGCTCACCACCTACAGCTTCGCTGTCATTGCACGCTGGGGAATTGCCGGCAGTCGACAGCTCAACGTATCTTTCAGTAAAAGTAATGCCGGAGTTCATTGCGCAGAAGTGCTTGAATTCCTTTAGCACGCGGTCGCCAACGACAAAATACTTTTTATCTTTGCCGGAAAATACATAGTATCCTTCCGCATATGTTAAAGGTGCCACCGAAGAGAAGTCGGACTCCGTAGTTGCGATAATCTTGTTTTGCCGATCACGCAGTTCGTGCGTATAGCCTTTGCTAGCCTTCTTTGTCGTTACGCTAAGTTTGCCGTACACCTCGGTTTGCCCATACGCAGCTTTCTCGTCTTCAATTTCGCATTTAGTGTTGATGTTAGTGTAATCAAGGCCGTCAATCTTTTTTACCTGAGCGATGCCATTAATGAAGCCACCTACGGAATTAGAGTCGATTTCCGATAAGCTCTTTAACGATGGGTCGAACATATTAGCTCTCTCGGTAGTACCATAGTACCCAATCTTGCTAAAAGTGCATATCTCTTCTCCCTCCTTGTTGTAGAATATAACTTTGCCAGATGCCGATCTTGTTCTTTCGGGTGCTCCATTAAAGCTATCATTCGGATATTTATCAACAATCTTTTGTTCGATCCGATTTACGATATACCCATCCACCATGCCTAGAAGCTTATAATTGACAGTAGTCGCAGTTTTCGTCTTGGCGCCATCATCCGTCTCGTGGGTCGTTTTTCCAGACACGAAGTTTGCCTTTTTCTTATCTTTATAAAAGATGCTAAGGTTCTCTTCTCCTGGGAGACTGCTTTCAGTCACTATTGCATAAGATTTTAGGCTTACGGGATAAACAGAGTTCACCTCACGTATAGCGCTTGGCCTATGTTTGATAGAGTACGGCGAGATAGAATTAGGCGCGATGTCCCCCGTAGATGTGATTGGGTAAGCACCGCCTTCATTTGCGCAAAGCACATAGCCCCCGTCATCGTCGGCGTACGTTTTATCATAGTACAGGCCGGCGCATTTTTTATTGCTGAAGTCATGATATAGATCGCCTATCACTAACGCATTGTCGCGTTTATCGTTAGGGGTCGAGATGGTAGAAAAAGACACAACGACCGGCTCGTTTGTTGTCGAGAGACCGATTAGGTTAGAGTTGTTGGAAATAAAAATCCCAAAAAAGCGCTTAGTGATACTTCTCTGTATTCGACGAATCTCGTTACCCTTGTCGTCTAAGACAATGACACCGCCGCTATAGACAATGATTGTTTTCGCCCCACTTTTGCCCATATCTTGGGTGGACACGGTGGGCTGTAAAGAACTATCAAACTCAATCACCTTAGCGCCATAAGGACTATAGACTGTATAGTGGTCGCTAGAACGGAACAGGGTATAAGCCGATGCCTTGCCGCCAGAATATGCCGTGTAGTTATTAATATTGTCGTCTGAATACTCTACGACTTTTTCGCCTTTGTTATTTATTAAGATATGCTTACCGTCGTCTAGCACTCCGTATAGGCCACCATATTCATCGATTTTGTCATATTTATCAAACGAGACTACCTCATTGCCTTCCGTATCAATTAGCCCATATTTAGACCCCTTTCGGACAAGCGCAGTATTGGCAATAAAATAATCTGGCGCACCTGAATAATCGAAGCCAGTCACGGCTTTACCTTTTGAATTATAGATAGCATAAGCCATCGCGCCTTTTTCTCTGGACGAAATAAAGAAATTATCAGATGCGAAGAAAGCACCGCCGCCAGCATGGCCCCCGTCACCGTTGCCGTTCTCGCCGCTAAACGGTTTAGCTAAGATTAAGAATACGATTAGCCCAGCAGCGGCCAGTACGACAATAATAATGCCGATGATAAGCGGTAGCTTATTACTCTTTGATTTGCCGTTTGTGGAGGCAACCTCTGGTGCTGTCTGAGAATCCGAGGTATTCGGGTCGCCCTGCTCGTCGGTTATTATGCCGGGGGTAGGGATTGCCGTCGGCTGTTGGTTTGGCATAGTGGCGCCCGACGAGACATTCTCGGCTATCTCGCCAAGCGTGCCGCTTGGTGGCGTATATGGCGACTGCACCTGTGCCGGCTCCGGTAAAGGCACGGAAGTGAGGTCTGGGTTAGTATTTAGACCCGGATTGTTTGAATCATCTGGAGACATTTTTATTCCTAATTACTACTCTTATGCTTAATTATACCAAAAATATGTAAGTTTGCCGGGCTAACGCCCGCTAGTATTAATACTTTACTAATAAGCTTATATCTGATATAATTGGCGGTAATCATGAAAAAATCAATTCAACCTAAAGACTACCGTTTTGTAGTGTTCGCCGATGAGCAGGCAAAGTTTTCTTTTTTGACTCGCTCTACTGCAAAGTCGGAAGAAACCATCAAGTGGACGGATGGCAACGAGTATCCACTCGTGAAGGTGCAAATTTCAAGCGCATCTCACCCATTCTTCACAGGCGAAGAGAAGATTATCGATACCGAAGGCCGCGTTGATCGCTTCAAGGCTCGCGCCAAGAAGGCTGAGGCTATGAAGGCTAAGCTTGGCAATAAGGTCGCAAAGGCCAAAAAAGAGGCCGAAAAGAAAGCCGCTAAGGCTGACAAATAATTCCGGAACTTGGAGGTTTATAAATGGCACGCAAAATCAAGCACAAAGTCCCAACCGCGAAGCTTAATCGCAATAACAATCACAAGCATAGTGAAAAGCGCAAGCATTACAGCTTAAGAGATGGGCGCTAAATAAAAATATCCCCCTCAGGGGGATATTTTTTACTACTTTTTAGAAAGTTTGACGCTTTAATCTATCTATTGTTACCAGGCCGTCGGTTTTGTTTCCGTCGATGACTTTGCGGACGTTCGCATTGGTTGGCGAGATGCCGGCCTTTTGCATTTTGCGACCAATTTCGCGACCGATGAATGATTCCTCCTCCGAAAAAACACATCCGCAGTATTTCTGCATATATAAACCAATGCGACGCGCCTCCTCTTGTCCCTCCTTCCATCCTTCGCGGAAATCATGGTAGTAAAAATCTATGCCATATTCCGCAGACAAGTTCATCATTAGTTCTTTGATGTAATCGTGCTTTTGATAGATGCTATAAAGCAAGGTGGTCGTAATTGTATCAAAGTCGTTTTCCTTGGCAAATTCAAAAGCCTGACGCAGACGCTTCGGGTAGCAATAGTCCTGGCAGCGAGTAGGGATTTTATCGTAAGTATTGCAGACAAATTCGTCCAGACCATACATGTCGTCTCCCATGAGCTCGACGTCTACGATTTTTACATACTCGCGTAAGCAATCGCGTCGCGCTTTATACTCTTGGTATGGATGAATATTGGGGTTAAACCAGTAGAGAGTCGGCTCAATATTATTGGCGCGTAGAACCTTAATGCAGTAGACACTGCACGGAGCGCAACAGGTATGTAATAAAAGTTTCATTTCCGTAATTATACTATATGTACCTCGTGCAGCGCTTTTTGCAACACTTAGCACAAATGTGCTTGCATTTTCGAATGATTTACGTTATAGTACGTATATTGTTCGTTGCGACAAGTTGACGCTTTATAGTTGCGACGAGCACGTTAACCTTAAAGTCGAGTTTTTATTTAGCTGCTAGTCAGTGTTTAGCCGCTAGTCAGCTAGAAGGGGGGTGGTTGTTAGATATGTATCGATAAACTCTGGTGCTCGTTATGGGTAGCCAGAGACTCCGCACAACTGAATACTGTATAAAATTGTGTTAATCGTGTTGTTTATTTGCTTATTTGCCACTGTTGTAAGTAAAGGCAGTTATAGTTAAAAATTGTCTACTTCACTCGATACAATGTTGGCGGTCGGCCGGCCGAAGACGAATCGGTCGGCCGATCCGGTGAAGATTCTGTCAGCTGAGGCGACGCGTTTTGATTCGCGGTCGCCTCAGGAAGGAGCACTATATGGTTAAGAACAAAGGACATACATGCCCCGGTGGGCGTGAAGTAGGAGCAAGTGTTATCGAGTATTCCGGCAGAGCGCAGTCCGCGATCGCACCCGCAATGAATGGAGTCCATTCCCGGCGGTGCGAAGATCAGAATGTGAAGAATGTGACTTCATGAGCCAGAGCGACCATAGAAGCCATGAGTCACGTAAGTAACTGAGGCCGAGGAGGTAATTGCCTATGAACAAGCCTAGAGACGGGACTCTTCCCGTAGGAAGAGCGAATAAGAGCGAGACCGGGTCGGTCAGAACGCAGCTTACGTCCGCCACGCGTGCGGCGTATGAGCTTTTCGCACCCAGCATGATGCAGGAGCAGGGCGGCAGAAGCAGAAACCAGATCGAGGGGATTTTCGCGTAGGCCACAGAAGGTGGATCGTGAAAATCGAAAACCAGTAACAGCCAAATTCTTTTTAAAAAAACTTCGGCAAGTTTGCCCCGTATGGGGAGCACATTGTGCTCGGTCTTTAA
>CAMJLE010000013.1 GCA_946406665.1 uncultured Candidatus Saccharibacteria bacterium
CAGTAACGGAGCCCTCCGTTCCGTCGTGGCGCCAACTTATCTTGACGGAATGGTGCACACGGTCTGTTTCGTCATCGAAAGACAGCCATTTCGATTCGTCACCCTCATAAAAGGAGTAGCCTGCTGCGTTATCCATCCCAGACATCTGCCATACTTCTCCCAGCATCTGCCCTAAGCTAAGAATAAAATCTCCCGGATACTCGTAGGGTGTCAGCCACCTCTCGATATCGTGCTCGGTATACACCGTAGTGTCTCCGACAGTATAAGCATACTGACCCTGTTCGGGTGCTACGACTTCCGGTTCCGGCTCAGGTTCTGGCTGCGGCTCAGGTTCCGGTTCCGGATCTGCCACTGGTGGTGTGACGTGCGAGCTTCCGTCCTCTTCGCTTGCTCCAGCGGACGCGTCGGTATCGGTTTCTTCGTCAAAATCGAGATCTCCGCGCTCGTCCTGGTTTGCCTGTGTATTTCTCACAGACTCGCCGGCGAGTTCCGCTGCGGGGGCGCCTGTCGTGCCGTTTTCAGCCGCCACTTCGCTTGTGGCCGAAGGATTACTTGTTGCTGCCGCACAACCGCAAAGGTTGGCGAGCATGCATAACGCTACTAAAATTGAAATGAACTTTTTCCTCATTTTCTTCACCTCCCTTTCCGAATATGAGAAAAACAACAACTTAAAAACGCATCACTAATGGATGATATCCTAATTATACAACACTTTACTTTTTTCGTCAACGTGGCATAATATATACATGGATTTTTGGAAGCAGTTCAAGCCGGGCTTTACTATTCTGGCGCCGATGGAAGGCGTAACCGATATTGCTTTTCGTCAGGTTGTCGCTAAGGCAGCGCGCCCAGATATTTTTTATACTGAATTTACTAACGTGAATAGCTATACGAGCGAAAAAGGACGCCATAATGCGCTCGAACGTTTTCGCGTAGAAGAGTCCGAGTATCCAATCGTCCCGCAAATCTGGGGCACGAAACCGGAAATGTTTACCGAAACAGCGCAAGCCTTGAAAAAAGCCGGCTTTCCGGCGGTAGATATCAATATGGGCTGCCCAGACCGCCATGTGGTTGCAACTGGTGGCGGCTCTGGCCTTATTCGCACTCCTGAGCTAGCGGCAGAAATCATTCGGGCGGCAAAACTAGCCGGCCTACCCGTATCCGTAAAGACCAGGCTTGGGTATAGCAGGGTAGATGAATGGCGCGGTTGGCTAACAGGCCTACTTCAAGAAACTCCCGCCGCCCTAACGATCCACCTGCGCACGAAGAAAGAAATGTCTAAAGTTGCCGCCCACTATGAATTGATTCCAGAGATAGTAGCTCTGAAGAATGATATCTCTCCCGATACGACACTTATCGTCAATGGCGACATAGAGCGCCCAGCGGATGCGCAGCAATTTATCGAAATGGGCGCAGATGGGATCATGATTGGCCGCGGCGTCTTCCATAATCCGTTCTGTTTTGAGAAGACCCCGCGCGCGCACGACAGGGAGGAGCTAATCGATTTGATGCGATATCACTTAGATTTATATGAAAAGTATCAATTGTCGCCGTATGACCCATTAAAGCATTTCTACAAAATCTACATAAATAATTTTCCAGGAGCGTCCGAAATTCGCGAGTGCCTCATGCAAACAAAAAACATTACCGAGGCACGCCTGATCTTAGACCAACTATGAAAACAATCATCCTCATCCACGGTCTTCGCGGCACCCATCATGGCCTATTATCTATCGCTAAGGCCATCCCAAAACAATACAAGGTACTAACTCCAGATTTGCCAGGCTCTGGCGTTCGCGCAGAATTAACAGACAAAACCATCGACGGCTATACGGAATGGCTCCACGCGTATGTCCGAGGGCTCAAACTTGAACAGAAACCATACATCGTTGGTCATTCGATGGGCTCCATCATAGTCTCGCGCTACCTTGAAAAATATCCCAACGACACTCAAGCAAAAGCGGTCTTGATGTCGCCAATCTTTCGTAGTCCGCTTAGTCAAAAAGCCAGTAACTTCACTTTCGTGTTGTTGAACGGTTTTTTGCATTTGATGCCCCAAACGGCTCGTCGCAGGCTACTCGCCAGCAAAGGAGTTTCGTTTTGTATCTCACACTATTTAACCCGCGACAAGGCCAAACAGGCACAGATAGATCAGCTGCATTATCGTTATGGCGGGCGTTTCTCTTCCTCTCGATCGCTCATTGCAGATATAAAAATATCCATGCGCGAGCAGACGATTATTCCGTCCAAAAAGAGAATTCGTCTTATCATTGGCGAAAAAGATCAGCTCACCTCACTAGCATTGGCGAGAAGGAATGCTAAAGAACATAACATTAAAATTGACATCATTCCAAACTCTGGCCACCTCATCAATTATGAGCAGCCCCAACGCGTCGCCGAACTAATCGTCCGCGCGATTGTCTAGCACCGTATTGTAGATGTCTTCAATTTGCGTTAGCGTGTAGCTAATATCGTGCTTTTTGATGCGATTTGCTGAGCCTTCAGACAGTTTCTCTCTCAGGTCCTGGTCGGATAAAATACGAATAATGCCGCGCGCGACGCTATCTTTATCGTCGGGCTCATAGATATAGCCATTTTTTCCATGTTTGACCAATTCTGGCACCGCTCCGGCTCTTATTGCTACTACTGGCAAACCAGAAGCCATTGCCTCCATTACGACTATACTTTGCGTTTCCGTCTTCGATGTAATAGCGAATACTGTGGCCGTTCGATATATCTGTGGCAAATCGTCGCCCACGACTCGGCCAGTAAAGTGCACATGACTTGATATTTCTTCCTCTTCTGCAATTTCTTCCAGTTTTCTCCTCGCTGTCCCGTCGCCAACAATCACCAAATGCGCATCTGACACTTTCTGTAGCACATCTACAAAAGCATACATAAGCACATCTAGACTTTTTTCTGGATCAACGCGCCCAACATATAGGACGATCGGCGCTTTCTTCGGAATGTTATATTTCTCATATATTTCCGAATTCGCACGACCTTTTGCGAAACGCGAAAGATCGATTCCGTTACTAATTGCCACTACGGGCACTTTGAAAAAACGCCGGTTTTTCGGCAATAAATCCGTAATAGCTTGTTCGGTTGGCATTGTTGCATATTCGCTACGACGCAAAAAACTGAGAAAATACGCATTCATCGCCTTGTTTATCGGCTTTTTTGCCAGTTCTGGCAATTTTACTTGTTGCGTCAGATTGTCTGGGTATGCATGGTCGGTGGATACGATTGGAATATCGCGCTTCTTTGCATACCTAAAAACCGCTAGTGCGAGCGGCCCTGGTGTTTGATTGTGAATAATGTCGGGCTTAAACTCGTCCAAGACTCGCTTAATGTCGGAATAAGGATTATAGCTAACATGTAGGCCGTTTTTGTATACCAATTGCGGAACTTTTACACCGAGCACCTTCTTGCCATCTGGTACCTTCTCGATTTGATCAGGGTAAAGATACATGCGCCTAGATTTTTGGCGCACGACCGTAAAACCGCCTTCCTCGTCTTTTTCTACGCCGAATTTTCCAGTAATGCTTGGCGCCAAAACCATCACTTGGTGCCCGCGTTTTTTGAGGCCCGTTGCTAGATTTCTCGAAAATACTGCCACCCCATTAATCATTGGATAGTATATATCTGTGGAGATAACTATTTTCATGATATGATTTTACCATATGGCCATCCCGAAGAAGATACACTACGTCTGGGTCGGTACGGCGCCCATTCCGGATCAAGATCAGAAATACATCAAACATTGGCAAGAGCTTCATCCAGATTACGTAATCAAACTCTGGACCGAAAAAGATATAGACACTCAAAAATACCCCCTCGTCGCCAAAGCAATTCGCGAGAAACGCTGGGCGCTCGCATCAGACATTATCCGCATGTATGCAGTCTATAGTGAAGGCGGTTTTTACTTCGATACCGACATTGAACTATTGCAGCCGCTGGACGACTTGTTAGAATATGATGGTTTCGCAAGTTGGGAATCGAATTATTGGTTTACGACCTCTGGATTTGGCGCCAAAAAGCATTCACCTTGGATTGAGAAAATCCTTAAGCGTTATGAGAATTATTTACCCAAAAAGATTACCAATACTACTTTTATGGAGACCGTGCATAGCCCCTCCGTTTATGCCGAAGATGTCTATGGTCTTAAGCTTGATGGTAAGACGCACGTTTATGACGGCAAGTTTGCCGTCTTCGCGCCAGAGTATTTCAATCCCAAGCACTACGTAACCGGCAAGATGCATCGCACTAAGAATACTCGCGCTATTCACCATTATGCTTCGACTTGGCATTCAAAATACGAAAAAATCGTACAGGATGCCCAGAGGGCAAGTCTAAAATGTCTGGGACCAAAAGTATTTGGCTTCTTTGAGTCTATATACCATAAGAATATCGCCCGCAAGATTCGCCGCCAGAGCAAATAGATGCTAAGATATAAGCATGAAAAAAGCCAAGAAACCCACTGCCGTAGTCAATCGTCGCGCGCACTATGACTATAACCTGTCCGACAAAATCGAGACCGGCATGGTTTTGACTGGCGCCCAGGTTCGCCTCATTCGCGACCGTCACGCACAGCTAAAAGGTACTTATGTCACAATTCGCAACCATGAACTCTGGCTTCTAAATCTCACACTTGGCTCCGAAACCTCCGAAAACATCAAGCTACTTGCTACCAAAAAACAAATTGCTGCCCTCGAACGCGCCAAAGTTGACGGTTCCACTATCGTGCCTGTTGAACTCCATCCATTTAAGCGCCACATTAAGCTCACTATTGCGGTCGGGCAGGGTAAGAAAAAATACGACAAACGCCAAACCATTAAATCGCGCGATTTAGACCGCGAGCGCTCTCGCTATTAATCTGTAAATATGGTATAATTATCTAAAGTATGGCTCGCATGCGCGAGTCTTTATTAATCACAAAATATAATGGAGCAACAACCTATATGAGAGCATTAGCAAAAGATCTCACTGTCAAATCTGGTAAAGTCGAGCTTGCTGGTTGGGTTAATTCTCGTCGCGATCATGGTGGATTAATTTTTATTGATTTGCGCGACCATACTGGCGTCATTCAGCTCGTGGTTGATCCAAATACGGCCGACGCTTTCAAATTAGCCGAATCGCTACGTGACGAATTTGTAATTAGCGCTACCGGTACTGTCCGCAAGCGTGGCGAAGGTCTCGAGAATCCTAACATTCCAACTGGCGACATTGAGGTTGTCGTGGAGTCGCTCGAGCTTCTTAATCGTTGCGATCCGCTTCCGGTTACAACCCACGATGAGGGCATAGAGAGCGGAGAAGAGGTCAGACTAAAGTATCGCTACCTCGATCTTCGTCGTCCGAGCATGCAAAAGCGTCTAGCTCGTCGTGCTAAATACTACAAGTTCATGCGCGATTATATGGAAGAAAATGAATTTATTGAGGTAACTACCCCTATCCTCGCCAATTCCTCGCCAGAAGGCGCACGTGATTTTCTAGTGCCATCTCGTCTCCATCCTGGGCAATTTTATGCCCTCCCACAAGCGCCGCAGCAGTTTAAACAACTCTTAATGGTTGGTGGAATTCCTCGTTACTATCAAATCGCGACCTGTTTCCGCGACGAAGACCCACGCGCCGACCGTCTTTACGGTGACTTTTATCAGCTAGACCTTGAGATGTCATTCGTCGACGATGGCGAGACGGTCCGAAAAACCATGGAGCCGCTTATTGTTAAGCTCGCCACAGAATTCGGTGGCAAAAAACTCCTTACTGATCCTAACAATATCCCCCGCATTCCTTATGTAGAAGCAATGGAGAGATACGGAATTGATAAGCCAGACCTCCGTTATGGCATGGAATTGGTTGATCTCACTGAAGATCTAAAAGAAACGAAATTCGCCGTCTTTGCAAAGGCTGAATGCGTAAAGGCTATTTGCGTCAAGTCTGGCGCTGATCTCAGCCGTTCTCAGATTGATAATTTTACCGAACAGGCACGCAAACTCGGCGCCGGTGGTCTCGCATATCTTACGTACACGAAAGACGGAATTAAATCTCCAATCGCAAAGTTCCTCAGCGAAAAAGAACTCGATGCTATCACGGAAAAAACCGGCGCAAAAGCTGGCGACGCCGTCTTCTTCGGCGCCGACAAGCGCGAGAAAGTCAATAAGGTTCTCGGCCAACTCCGTATTTCTTTCGCAGACCATTTCGAGCTTAAAAACCCCGATGAAGTTGCTCTTTGCTGGATTGTTGATTTTCCATTCTACGAGTGGGACGACGGAGCAAACAAGCTGGATTTTGGGCACAATCCATTTTCTATGCCAAAAGGCGGCTTAGGCGCACTTGAATCCGCCAAGACCGATGAAGACAAGTTAGCTATCGTTGCCGATCAATACGATATGGTTATGAACGGCTACGAAATTTGCTCTGGCGCCGTGCGCAACCACAATCCAGAAGTTATGTATAAAGTATTTAGCATCCTTGGTTATGACAAAAAATATGTCGAGCAGCGTTTCGGTGGTATGCTGAATGCCTTTAAGTTTGGCGCTCCTCCTCATGCTGGATGTGCGTTTGGTATCGATCGCATTTTTATGATTCTCGAAAACACTGAAAACATTCGCGACATCGTTGCTTTCCCAAAGAATGGCTCTGGCGTAGATCTCATGATGGGCTCGCCGTCCGCGGTGGACGATTATCAAATTTCCGATTGCCATCTTGCCATTGTAGAACCAGAAGAATAATCTCGTGCTACAATTATAGATATGCAGAGAAGAGTTATTATTAGTCTTTTGCTTGTTGCGAGCTTGATTCTTTCGCCACTCTCTACGGCTAACGCTATCGATCTTGACGATGATCGTATTGGAGCAATCTCCCAGAACTGTTCTATTATCAAAGAACGTCTTCGCCGTATCGAAAGCGCAGGCGCTAGGAGCCGCGTATATCTAGGCACGCAATACGAATCAATTTATTCTGGGCTAATGTCGAATCTCAGTCTCCGCTTGATGCGTAATGGTATTGCCAACCAAGACATTGCTGACCAGCAGGCGACTTTCAAGAGCGAGCGTGAGCGTTTCCGCAATGATTTTATCGGCTATTCACAAGAACTTAAAAATCTCATCGCAATGGATTGCAGGAATAACCCGCAGGACTTTTATCGTCAGCTCGAAAAAACGCGCACCAAACGCGAAGATATCACCAAAAGCATTCGGCGCATGAATGACATTATCAAAGAACATCGCGAAACGGTGATCGGGCTTCGTAATAAAACCGAAGAAGGTAATAAATGAGCGCCGAAAATAGCAAAGAAAAGAAGCCAATTCATGGCGGCCGCAACCTAGTATTACTCGGTATCGGTGCTATTACAATTGCACTCATCACTACGTCGATAAGTCTCTATTTTTACGGCAAAGGCGACATCTATATAGACAGGTCTCGCCCGGGATATATCTCCGAAGATGAGGTTCATCAGACCGATGAGGATTATCAAGAAAAGTATTCCGACGAGGGTAACGTTGACGGTAAGGCCCTAGATGAATACATCGAGGAGCTCGATAATGTTATTGAACGCATTGAAGCTTCCCAAAATGATTTTGGTCCAGACCCACTTTCCGACGACGCTTTAATGATTACCCCAGAAGATTAGTCTGAGGGGAATTGTTTGCGTAGCCAACCGTCGGCCGGGCCAGCAGTCATCAATATAATCAGCCAATTTTGGTCATGTAGCTGGTGTATCGTTTCGGCTAAACTGTCGTCTAAATCTACGACTTCCGTTTGGTTTTGAGTCGCAGTTTCTTCTATGAGTTCTTCGGGACTTAGCACGGCCAAATCGGGGTTCTCGCGCGTCAAATAAGTTGGCAGCCAGAAAATCTTATCAGCGCCAACGAACGCATTTTTGTATCCACTACGCACCTCGTACTGTCGTGTATTTTGGTGTGGTTGGTATATTACCGCCAGGCCAGCGTAGTTATCGCGCTCCTTTAACTCTATAGCCATCTTGACGGTAGAAGCTATCTCGTTCGGATGGTGAGCATAATCCGAGAAGACCCCATGAACAATTCGCTCAAAACGTCGACCTGCGCCAGGAAAGTCGTTAAGTACGTCGATAATCTTCTGGAAGTCCAACTCTGGCGCAATTCGTTCGATTACTTCTAAGGCAATGCTTGCATCCTGTCGACGCAGGCCGCCAACCAGGATAATCCGGCTATTAACCGTTGTGTTTTTTACAACGATTTCGCTCTGCGACATAAACTGATCAAAAGCGTTGCGATAGTCCTCTACGGTTGGATATATATCTGGATGATCATAGTCAATGCAGGTAATTGCCGAAATGTACGGATGATACATTAAGAAATTACGGTCATACTCGTCCGCTTCGTAAATAAAATATTGCGACTCTGGCTGGTACTTGCCGCTATCATCCCAACTTAGTGTAGTGCCAACTAAGTAACTCGCCGGTATTCCGAGTTGCTTTAGTGCCCATATAATCATTGCGGTCGTTGTTGTTTTTCCGTGAGTGCCAGCAACGGCTATCATCTTTAAGCCTTTTCGATCAACTAAATCGGCCAAGAATTCGTCGCGCTTCGTGCATTTTATGCCGCTCTCGCGAGCTAGCTTTAGTTCCGCATTATCTTCGGGCAAAGCGGACGTATATACGAACCAATCAATTCCATTTTCCTCGATTACTTTCTGTAAAAAATCGCCACTCTGCTCACCGTAACTAACATTAATTTTTCGCTCCTCGAGCGCTGCACTGATCGCGCCAGGGGCTAAATCTGAACCGAATACCGAATAGCCAGCATCTTGAGCCAACTCCGCAAGCGGACCGATCCCAGTCCCGCTAATCCCCGAGAAATATACATTCATGAAACTATTATATCATCATCTAGCCTTCGCCTGCTCGGGTAGCCTTGCACCGTTCGTTATCTTGGCTAATCGTGATATAATTTTATCAGTCATGGGTGGAGTGCCGAAAAAGAAGAAGTCTAAGAAGACTTTGCTTACAATCTTCCACATCAATACCTGGAAACTTGTTCTGGTATTGATTTTGTTAGTTTTCTTGAGCGCCACCTTACTGCGTTTTGATCATATCAAGATGACCGAGTTACGCGAAGCCGTTCTGGCGGCAGACGAGCAAGAAGATGACGCCAAAACCATCTCCGCACTCAACGAATTGCATACTTTTACGCTCAAACATATCATTTTCAATATTCTTGAGGATAACGGCAAACAAAGTGTAATTTTTGGCACAGGACCTTTTTACCTCGAAAATCTCTATATTCGCGACGCCAAAGAGGCTATTGCGAAGCAGCAGGCTGAAATCGAGAAACAGGGAACTACTAGCAAAAATCCAAACGGCAACATTTATGCGAAGGTAGCGAAGATATGCGACGGCAAAGCACGTACGTATGGCTGGCCATATTATGACAAGCGATACCTCAGCTGCTACACTACGGAACTCGCTAAATACCCTTCTTCCGACTCGCTTATTACGGACCTAGAGGCAATCTTGCCTATGACGGAAAACTATCGTTTCGACTACGCCTCCCCGATCTGGTATCCTTGCGCGTCCGGTATAGTTATCGCCATCGCACTGCTTATAGCTGTCTGGATTGCGGCTCGCATCTTGTACTTCATCGTCACGACGATTGCGCTTTTTCTCTTAAACCGCAGTAAATAAGCATAAAAACTGTAAAAACCACCGTAAACCCCTTGACATCACTTTACAGGGGCCATAAGATAAAAGTATCAACTAACGGAGGAAAGCTTACAATGGCTTACAAGCATACTAACTCAAAGGGCGTCACTTACTATCTTCATAAGACTGAAGTTACCCTCAAGGGCGGCAAGCAGCAGACTATTTATTTCTTCGCTAAGACCGAGAAGAACGATAAGGGTACTCCATGTGATCTTCCTGAAGATCGCGAGGTTAACGAAAATCCACGCAACGGTTTCTTGACTGTTTCCCGCAAAAAATAATTAGTTTTTGAAGACGGTTTGCTGCAATCCTTTGGGGTTGCAGCTTTTTATGTGCACCACTCCGCCCCTGTGGAAAACCTGTGGAAAAACTATCGTGATAGAATAATATTATGAAGCAGCCAACCAAGAAACAGACCGCACTTCTTAAATTTATCGATCAGTTCACTGAAGAACATAATTATTCGCCATCTTACCGCGAAATCATGCGTGCCATGAAATTAAACTCCGTTTCGGCCGTAGCGGAGCATGTAAATAATTGCGTTGCGGCAGGATTCTTGAAAAAAAGCCCAAACGAGGCGCGTTCGCTTAGGGTGATTCCGATTTGCGACTACAAAGAAACGAAGGGGCTATTTCGTCAAAAAATCGCCGAAATTGACGCAAAACTTAATGCCAAGCCGGATGAACATGGAAATGCGGTAGCGTTATCTGACGAGAAACGCCGTAGCCTAGAGGATGACAAGATTACCCTTAAGGCTGCCGCTAACTTACTCGACCTAGATCTCTAGCGATGGTATAATATTCGAAATGAGAAAAGAACCCGGTTTTGCTTATCGCATCTTCCTTATTCTCGGCGATGCTGCCGCAATCGTCTTTTCTTTTGCGTTCGCATATTATTTTAGGACTCATATCGACCCTCGCGTATTTTACTTTACGCCTGGAATATGGGACTTTATGGCCTCGCAGGCCTTGTTGCTGCCAATTTGGTTAATTATTCTGGCTAGCCTCGGCCTGTATTCACGTTATGCACTATCTCATCGCAGTGTGGAGTATTGGCGTCTATTTCTTGCCTCTATCATCGGCGTTATGGCCATAATTGCGGTATACGACTTTTTTGCGGCAGACCCAATTGCCCGCGAACCGCTTTTTCCTAACCGCGCCATTGCGGCATATGCAATAGTCTTTTGTTTCATTGTTCTCGTAATTACACGCTCTATTATTCGCGCCGTTCGGCAGTTTTTCTTGCGGCGCAATGTCGGCCTGATTCGTACGCTCATTGTCGGCGACAGCAATAACACCACTCAGTTGCTTCGAGGAATTTCTCCCGACAGCGGCTTTAAGGTCGTAGGCGTGGTGGCTAGCGACAAATATGTTCCAGACGAGTGGCGAAAACGTCAATACGATAATTTAGAAACCGCGTTTTCTCGTTTACATCCTCATGCCGTAATCCACACCGGATCCAAGAATATTGAAGCCACAAATAAAGCAGCTATCGATCACCACGCACTGTATTATTACTCCCCAGCCGAAGACTCAATTATTGTTCAGAGTGGAAAAGTTGAGTTCATTGCTGCTGTTCCAATTATCCTTGTTCGCGCCACGCCGCTAAGTGGGGGCGCTAAAATTTACAAGCGCATCGCGGATATTATTCTTGGTCTAATTCTTACGCTGCTAGCTGCCATCCCGATGTTGGTCATCTACATTATTCAGAAAATTATCGATCCCAAAGCCCCCGCAATATACAAAGACACTCGGCTAACTCGATATAATCGAGAATTCCCGCTTTTAAAGTTTCGTAGCATCAAGCCAGAATATTCGGGCCTAACGGCAGAGCAGGCTTTCGAGAAAATGGGGAAACCCGAACTGTCTAAAATCTATCGTAAGCAAGGTGACTATATTAAAAACGACCCACGCTATACGAAGTTTGGTAGCTGGCTTCGTAAAACATCGCTCGATGAAATCCCGCAGTTCATCAACGTCCTTAAGGGCGACATCTCGCTTATTGGCCCAAGAGCCTTGCAGCCCGTAGAACTTAAAGATTATGGAGATCGCGGTCTATTACTGACCGTAAAATCTGGCCTCACCGGCTTAGCTCAGGTTTCTGGTCGCCGCAATATCTCCTTCAATGAACGTCGTGCGCTCGACGTTTACTATGTCCAAAACTGGTCATTCGCATTAGACGCGCAGATATTCTTTAGGACGATTGCTTCGGTTCTTCATCATGTCGGCGCAAAGTAATTCTCCCGCTCTTGCCGCGAAATACTATCTTGTAGCCTAAATAATTTGAGACCATCCCACAAGCCGATCCGAACGCCTTACCTGCCAGCTTCGCAATCGCGCCATCCCCAAACAGAAAGACTACTGAGTTAATTGCGATATTTTGGACTACCCAGGCAGTGAATAGTGAAACAGCTAAAAATCCAGGCGCCGTCTCGCGCTTACTTTTCTTTGTTCTCCAAACGTATTTGTAATTCAATAAGAAGCTAATCGCGGTACATATGGTTGTCGAGATAATGTTAGAGACTATAATCGGTAGCTTGAAAATATTTGCCAGTGTACCGAAAATACAAAAATCAAGCACAGTATTAAAACCGCCGACCAGTACGAATTTTATTTTGTCATTATGCTTTTTAACAAGCGGATGTTGTCTAAGATTTTTTATTGTTTCTTTCATTCAAGTTTCTCGAATTTTTGCGATCCACAATATATAATGGTCGACCCTGCGCTTCGGCATGTATATGGGAAATATAAAGCGCCGTAATGGACTGAGATATCAAGACTAGCCCAATCAAGAATGTAATAAAGATACTCAAGCATGTCGTGCCAGTCCAGCGTAGCTGTAAGGGATCCGCCATAATAAACTCCTCGATTATCACGAACACACCCAAGACGAATGATGCTACGGTTATTAATACGCCGAGCCACCCAAACAGCACTAACGGCGTTGAGCTTAGGCTAACGAAACTATTAATTGCGAGCTGAAACAGTTTACGAAAGTTATAACTCGGTTTCCCAGCTAGGCGATTTCCGTATACGTAATCGATATATACTTTTTTGAATCCCATCCAGTCCATCAGTCCACGCGTAATACGGCCATGTTCGGTTAATTTATTGTACTCGTCTGCAACGCAGCGGTCGATTATACGAAAATCCGTACTTCCGGGCACGGTATCCTTTACGCCCATAGCTCGCAGTATTTTATAGAAACACTTAGAGCCTAACTTTGCGATGAAACCATGTTTTTCGAACTTTCCGCGCACTCCTATGACTATCTCGCCGCCATCTTCCCATTTTTTAATAAACTCGTGGATAAGCTTTGGCGGCTGCTGTCCATCTGCATCCATCGTAAGAATGGCGTCACCCACGGCCTCGCGGATGCCTGCCGTCAAGGCAATTTCTTTGCCAAAATTTCTCGAGAAACGTAAAACCTTTATGTGGCGATCTTTTTCCGCTAAGTCTTGAATAATCTTAAGACTGCCATCACTACTGCCGTCATCTACTAGGATTAGCTCATAGTCGTATTTGATTTTTCCTAGCTCGGGAAGGAGCATTTTTGTATAAAAATCGCGGAACCCCTTTTCCTCGTTATAAATCGGCACTACGAACGAAATTTTCATTGCAACTATTATACCATAAAGAGGAAATTTAGCCCTGGCAGGTAGCAACGAAAGGGCATTCATTGTAGAATAATGCTAATGGTATATTCCGAACGCATCAATAAAGCTATCAAGGTAGCAACTAAGCTTCACGAAGGGCAATTCCGACGCGGCTCTACAATCCCGTACATCGCTCACCCATTTGCTGTCGCCCTTCTTACGCAAAGATATGCAGACAGCGAGGATGTTTTTATTGGGGGTATTCTTCACGATGTGTTAGAGGACGTGCCGAACCGCATTTACGACAGTAATGACCTTGCCGAGGATTTTGGCTACGATATCTTGAACATTGTCGAGACCGTTTCCGAGCCAGACATCACCGCGGCGACCCAAGAAGCGTGGCGTGCGCGTAAATATGTCTATCTTAACAATATTCAGAACACAAACGACATTCGCCCGCTCATCATCTGCGCATGCGACAAGATGCACAATATGGGCGAACTAGCATATTGCTATGATGAACTCGGAGATAGTATCTGGACCTATTTTGCCGCCAAGCGAGAGCGCGAAATCTGGTTTTTCGAGTCTATTCTAAATATTCTTCACACCAAAATATTGCCGACCGAAATGTTGGACGAGTATCATGAGCGCCTCGAAAAAATACGCTCCCTCCAGTAGCCGCCGTGCCGTGCTTTAGCTAATGTTATAATAGTCTTATATGCACAAAAAGATGGATATAGTCATTACGTGGGTGGACGGAAGCGACGAAGCGTGGCTAGCGGAACGCAAAAAATATGAGACGAAGGACTTGTCTATAGACGCTGTTGGCGACAGGCGCTTTCGCGATTGGGGATTTCTGAAGTATTGGTTTCGCGGCATCGAACAGAATGCGCCGTTTGCGAAGAATATCTATTTTGTCACCTATGGACATATCCCGGATTGGCTCAATACGAATCATCATCAGATTCGCATAGTCAAGCACAGCGATTTTATACCAAAAGAATATCTACCCACATACAACTCCGTGGCTATTGAGCTCAATTTTCATCGAATTCCAGGAATTGGTAAACGGTTTATTTATTTTAATGACGACATGTTCTTATTAAAACCAGCCACACTCGAGGACTATATCGCAAAGGATGGCCGCATAAAATATAATTTTATCGAGAGCGCTATGACTTCTACCGGAACTCTCGATCCGACCTATCGCGACATATTAATCAATACCATCGAAGTGATAAATCGCCAATACAAGAAACGCCGTTTTAAAAATCTCACTCTTCGCGATCCCGTCGTATTGCGTAATAATCTAAAAGCGATTGCCTTTAAGAAATATATAGGCTACCAGCCACATCATTTTTCGCGCGTCTACGATCGGGAAGTAATGAATCAGCTATGGGCAGAACATGGAGATATTTTAGATGCCACTGCAAAATCAAAGTTTCGCAATAAAGAGATTATCGCTCCCGATATCATAGAGCTCACTCAGGCATCTTTAGGCATGACGCGCCCTTATTACGCCCGTAAGCGCGAGCGATATTTGGAAATTAATAAGCAAACCATTAATGATATTAAAAGAATCATCGCTAATCCGACCGTAAAAGAAGTTTGCTTGAATGATGCTGGCGCAGACGAAGATTTCATAGAATGTCGCCAAGCAATAATCGAAGCATTTGAGGGATTATTCCCTAAGAAGTCAAAGTTTGAGAAATAATATGAAAAAAGTCTCCATCATTGTGCCAGTCTATAACCGCGAGAAGACCATTAAAAAATGCCTCGATTCTCTAGTTAATCAAACTTACACTAACATCGAGATACTCGTCATTAATAACAATAGCACCGACGAAACCGTAAATATCGTTCGAAAACTCGCAAAAGAGAATGCAAAAATTCAGCTTTTTAACTGTAAAGAGCAGGGCGTTTCATATTCGCGTAACTGCGGAATAAAGAAGGCCACTGGTGGCTATTTGATGTTCGTCGATAGCGATGATTACTGCCATCAGAAAATATGCGAAGTTCTTATGCAGAAAGCTGAGGAGTCGGACGCCGACATTGTTGCATGTGGCGAAGAGAAAAAACGCATGAATGGGTCGTCTGTCATCCAGGAAAACAAAAAATCTGCATACCGCGGTAGTAATCCCGTGCGGAAGCTGCTATGTATGCCCGCATCGCCCACTGCGAAGATTTTTAAGCACGATTTAATTAAAGAGCACAACATTCATTTTCTCCCGGGCGTATGGATTGCGGAGGACTTAGCTTTCGTTGCGGAGGCTGCTGCGTATGCGCGAACTATCTCGTTCGTAAAGGGCACCTACTATTACTATCAGCCGCAAGATGATTCTATTACTGCCGCGGCGAATCCAGAGTATGAATATCAAATATTCGAGGCTCTCGGCTACGTATATGGTATCTATGATAAAAAAGCGAAAACCCTTGACGATTATCGAGATGAAATTGAACGCTTGTTTATTGCAAACCTGGTTATGGCATCGTCAACACGGTATATGCTTCCAACGAGCGACAAGGGCTTCTATGAACAAGCAAGAAAGTTCATGCAAACTTACTTCCCTAAATGGTATAAAAATCCTTATTATGCTAATCGCGACTTTAAAACTAAGTTATTTTTCTTCTTGTATCGCAATGGTATGATTATGCCGTTCAGCAAACTTATCTCTCGTCTCAAAGGTTGATTTACTATATAATATATATATGGAAAATTTCACGATACGTAATTTTTTTAGGCAATGGAAAGCAATTCTTCCGCTCGCAATCATTCTTACTTTTGTCGGCCTTATCGCTGGCGTCTATTATTCTAATACTCAAAAGCAAAGCTATGGCGTTACGAATGAAGTGCTCGTTGTAAACATGTTAGACACCATGCAGCCGGACGACTTTGTAGCCATCGCTAATAGCGAAAAAACTGTTGGCAAGGAAGCAAAAAAAGAGGCTAACGTCGATAGTTCATGCGATTACAAAGCTTCAAAGAGTGGGAATGTCATCAAAATAACAGCCACGTGCGAGTCGAACGGAGAAGATTCTCGCAAATTGGCCGAAAGTGTGACGAACGTATTTAGTCGAGCAATTATTAATATTTATGAAATGGATGGCCTTCAGACTAAAGTCATTTCCGAGGGTAGCAGCGAGGAGAGTGTAACTACATTAAAACGTATTTCGTATATAGCTTTACCTACCTTTGCCGGATTGGCTATTTCGGCCTTTATCGCGTTTGTTAAACTAGACAGGGCTACTTCCGAAAAACGTAAAAAATGAGTCAAACCCAAAAAACTGCGAGCAAAAAGAGTAAGCCGACGGCGGCGTGTTCCGCTTTAGTTTGCGTATACGAGAAAGATAACGCCGAACATTTCGGGTTAGCCATAAAAAGTCTCTACGAGCAAACGCTGCTCCCTAATGAAGTTGTGATAGTGGGGGATGGTAAATTAAGCGACGAGCTCTATGACGAAATCAAGTCTCTCAAAAAACACTATCCTAGTATCAAGTATTACGAACTCGAAAAGAATTCCGGCATCGGCGCTGCTAGCAATTATGGCATCTCCAAGTGTAAGAACGAGCTAATTGCTAAAATGGATTCCGACGATATTTCCTTGCCAGAACGGATCGAAAAACAGGTAGCCGAGTTCCAGGATGACCCGAAGCTTTCGGCATTGGGAGGCCAACTCGAAGAATTTGCAAATAACGATCCAGATCAGGTCGCATCGCGTCGCGAAGTTCCCCTAGATTCCGAAAAGATAGTTCGCTTCGCTCGTCGCCGATCTCCGATCAATAATCCTACCGTCATGTTTCGGAAGACCGACGTTCAATCTGTCGGTGGATATCCAGAAATGAACCGCGCCGAAGATTACTTATTATTCGTCAAAATGATCGCTTCCGGAAAAGTCTTGCGAAATTTGCCGGACGTATTAGTGAAATATCGCCTAGACGCCGACAATATAAAACGTCGCAAAAGTTGGGCCAATACGAAAGAAATGATAAATGCTCGTAAGGAAGCTTATAAACTTGGCGTAGCTAAGTGGAGTGATTATATGTTTATGAAAGTAGCCTTTTTGTGTCTATTCATTGCGCCGTCTGGTCTAGCTAAGCTTTCATATCGATTGGGGTTGCGAAAATGAAAAATCGTCAGCCGATAGTATCGGTCATTGTTCCGGCCTATAATGCAGCAAAGACTATCAATCGCGTTATAGACAATCTCCTTGGGCAAAAAAATGACTCGTTAGAGATAGTTGTTGTTAATGATGGTTCTACTGATGGTACTGCCAAAGTCCTCGATAAATATCGTGACGACAAGCGAGTCGTTGTTATCTCGCAAGAAAACGCCGGTGCTTCTGCGGCGCGCAACACTGGCATCCAGAACGCTCACGGAAAATATTTAATGTTCGCCGATGCCGATGATGATTTTGCGCCCAATTTTATCGCCACAATGGTAAATGCTATGACCTCTGAGCGAGCCGGAATTGCCATTTGCGGACACGGCGGCGACGGCGTTCGCTCGCTTCTGCCGGACGTAGCTGGGCTAATTAAGAAGAATTTGCCAAAACATGTTTGCGCCTCAATTCTCAAGAATGGATTACTTTATCCTACTTGGAATAAGATTTATCTCGCTAGGATCGTTAAAGAGAAAAACATATTCTTCGACGAGACAATTGGTTACGGCGAAGACCTGATCTTTAATTTGAATTATCTAAAATATATCGACAGTATCTTTTATATCAAAGAACCGCTCTACATATACATCTATCGCCCAGGTGGACTTTCCGCAAAAACAAAATCAAACCTACACTATCGCTACGAGATGTTAGCCGCCCTGCGTGATTATTTAGGCAACAACCTCAAGAAGCCCGACGTTGCTCTGAAATATCAATTGATACGCATGCGCTGGATTATTTCGGCAAATAGAATGAAGCGGGGGCAGGGGAGGAAACAGCATGAATAATATTGAAAGCTTATTCTTTTACTTCCTTTGTTTTGGTATCTCTGCCGCGCTATTTCATATCGGACAAAAGCGCAAGCTGCGCACGCCGACCGTTATTGCGATTCTAATCCCAACGCTAGTAGGCGGATTGCGTTATCGTGTCGGCGTAGATTACGTTTCGTACATGAGTAAGCTAATGGTCGCACCGGAAAGTGGACTAGCCGAGTTTTCGAGTAAGTTTGGCGGCATGGAGCCAGCTCTTTGGCTGTTTGGTCAATTGCCATGGCAGATATTCTTTTTTGCGACTAGCTTTTTGACTATCCTATTCTTCTATTTGGGCTTTAAGAATTTTGGCAGTAAACATATCGGTCTCTGCATGTTACTCGTAATGCTTGTTATTTTTCCTCAAGCCTTAGGGGGTGTCAGGCAAGGAGTTTCGATGGCAATATGTTTCTATGCTTTTTCGTTTATTCCTAAGCGACGATATATTGCATTTTCTGCATTAATCCTTTTTGCGGCCTTATTCCATTATTCGGCCTTAGTGATGTTTATGTTACTGCCGCTTTATCATCTGATAGTTGCGAAGCCAGAAACTGACAAAAAATTCTTAGTTAAGACGGGAATAATGATAGCAGCGTTGGCTGTAGCAGTAGTTGTTGGCTTTCAGGTAATCGAGCATATACCATTCTTAAGTAAATATGCTATTTATAGCACGGATGCTTTCGTGGAGCAGTATGGTCAGTACACTTCCTCGCATAATATACTTCCCGAAATTGCCTCTTTCGCTCTAATTATTATGTTCTATGGTCATCTGGTAAGGGGCAACAAAAGTAACGGTCGCTTCATGTTTATGACAATCGTTCTAATGCTGGCGGTTACTTTAATTGGATTCAAGGTACCATTAGCGTCTCGCCTTGCAGATTACTTCATTGCGTTCTTTATCCTCGCCATTACGTCAGCAATTGACGCATTCGGCGATCGTGAAAGCCGTAATGTTATGGCGGGAATAGCAATCGCCTATGCAGTTTTATTCTTCGTAGCTGGTGTATATATTAATGGGAGCGGCGAGATTTTCCCATATCGGACATTGTTTGAAATGTCAGCCATATGCAAAATATCCCCCTAGCTGGGGGATATTTTTTGTTACTCGAAAACCCCCGGCTAGGCCGGGGGTTCAGTTAAGTTATACATT